>DAOTYL010000324.1:0-7451 GCA_034434955.1 Anaerolineae bacterium
CCCGCCAGAAAAGGCAACATAAATATCGTTGCCCCGATCCAGGTAGCGGGTGGTTTAAACACGGGCCACAGCACAGCGCTGATAAACCCGAACTGAACGCCAGCCAGAGCACGACGCACAGCACTGGGCGGCAGATCGCGCAACGGCATCCCCAGCCGCCTACGTAACCAGATGCCGAAGAGGAAAAGGTAACGTGCTGCACTCACCAGCAGATACCACACAGGGAGCTGCCCATACCAGACAGCGACCAGTGGCGCGATGAGTGTTCCTAGTCCATCCAGAGTGATGTCTAACGTGCTGCCAAGCACAGTCGGGCAGTTTGTCAGGCGGGCAGCAAAGCCGTCGGCATAATCCAGTGCCACCGCCGCAGTGTAAAGTGCCCCTGGCAGCAGGGCTAATCGGCCCGGCGGCCATGGCGAGAAGAGGAATCCGGCTAACATGGCAAGCAATAAGCCGCGCAGCAGGCTGATCAGGTTGGCTATGCCCAACGTTGGCAGTAGTTCTGGTACGGCAGGGCGGTGATTCTCACCCAAATGCACCCACAGCGTGCGCAACAGGATCAACAACACCGACAGGGTGAGGAGCATCCAGCGCCCGGCGTATACAGGCTCCCATGCGCCCTCCAGCAAGAGGTAGCCCAACGCTATGGCGACCCCACCCAATAGGGCGACGGCCATCCATTGGCGGCGCAATGCTACGAGTGCAGTATGGTGAGAGGTTCCGGCTGGGATCATTTGTCCACCGAACGAGCGCGACCGATAATTAGGGTGCCGATCACATTACGATACAGATAAAGATAGCAACATTTATCCGAATTATCACGCTAAACGGCGGCATGTTTTGCTACAGATGGTCTGACGCCCTGCGAGCAATAAGATGAACCCACCACCTTATAACGACTTTATACGCTACCTAGCTGCCAAAGTGAGTGTGGATGACCGCGCCCTGAACCATCATGTATGGCAGCGCTTGGCATATGAACTGCGAGATTCCTCATCAGACGAGCCACTGCATGTACTGGAGATCGGGGCGGGCATCGGCACAATGATCGCCCGCATACTGGCTCAGGACTTGCTGCCCGGCGACGCACACATCACAGCTCTGGATGCCAGCGCCGAGAATATCGCTGTTGCCGCTCAACGCCTGCCGCACTGGGCTGCAGCCTCCGGCTTCACCTGCGCTACGCAGCGAGGTTCGCTGAGCCTGAAACGCGGCAAGCAACACATCGTGGTCGATCTAGTGGCAGTCAATCTATTTGACTTCGTCCAACAGACGCACCACCGGCCCTGGGACCTTGCCATCGCCCATGCTTTTCTCGATCTGGTGGACATTCCCTCCACACTGCCACAGGTTTTTCGCTTGCTGCGTGAGAGCGGCCTGTTCTACTTCACGCTCAACTTTGACGGCGTCACCGCCCTTGAACCTCCTCTTGATGCAGCCTTTGACGCACAGATTGAGGCGCTCTATCACCAGACGATGGATGAGCGCAGGGTCAACGGCAAGCCATCGGGTGACAGTCGGGCAGGGCGGCACCTGTTCCGCCATCTGCGCGAGGCTGGAGCGCGGATTCTGGCAGCAGGTAGCTCAGATTGGGTGGTGTTCGCCGGCCCGGATGGTTATCCGGCGGATGAGGCTTATTTCCTGCACTTCCTTGTGGACACGATCAGTGCTGCCCTCCAAGATCATCCTCAGATCGACACGCAGCGCCTATCAGCGTGGGTCACGGCACGCCACGATCAGATCGCACGGGGAGAGCTGGTCTACATTGCACATCAATTGGACGTTGTAGGCCGTGTAGGGGGTAGAGCGTAGCTATCGGATACAAAGTTGACACCGGACGCACAAATGCACTCCCTAGTGGTGATGGGTGCATAGCCGATGCTATACTTACCATCGCCGGTCTCTGCATAGAGAGGGCATATAGCCTGTGTACACTATAACCATCGAATGGCTATCCCTTCAGGGTTCTCCCTACTTACAACTGGACGTTTCCCCAGGGGGCTATCTAGTTGCGTTTGTGTACGCCAGCGTTGCCCTTGCGCTTCTCATAGGGCACCGCAGAGACTTTACACGGCTGAACGCCCGCCGCTGGCTGCTTTTTGTCCTTCTGCTGGGAACTGCACCCCTTGCCGCACGTGCAGCGGTGGCGCGCCTCACCCTGGGTGCGGAACTGCCCGAATTGTCCTTTGCTTTGCTGAGCTTCCTGCCCATGTTGGCTGCCGCGCTGTGGTTAGGCGCTGGCCCAGCACTCCTGATCGGCGCCGCCACAGGCCTCACCTGGGCGTTGTTTGAGAGCGGGCGCATCACCCAGCCCTTGGAGCTGAGCCTGATGGGGGCGCTGATAGGGCTGATGCTCAATCAGCGCTACAGCGGGATGGCAGGGCATTGGCTACGCCAACCGCTGGCGGCAGCACCGATCGGTACGCTTTTGGCTGCCTGGCCGCTAGGCCTGCTCGGCCTCTTTGTCACCGGACAGGGCACGGCGCTGGCCAACCTTGAGCGTACTATCAATCTGGCCGCTCCGACTCTCCTTTCCACCCTATCCGCTGCACTGGCAGCAGGAGCACTCCTTCAGGCAGCGCTGGCTCGCTGGCCGAGATGGCACCCCGCACACGGCAGCGCCCTACAAGCAGCCCCTTGGCAGAAGCATCTTATGCGGCGCATCCTCTACACGCTTGTGCCGTTGGCAGCCCTTGCTATCCTGCTCCTAGTCGGTGCAGTGGTGGGCACTTCCTATCAGGTGGCGAAGCAGCTGATCGTGGACCAGATGGCGCGCGATGTCACGATCGTGAGCAACCAGGTCCCCCTTTTCGTGCAGACCGGCCACAGCCTGATCCGCAACCTGGCGATGAATGAGCGCCTGCCCGCAGCCGATGAAGAAGCGCGCCAGCAGTTGCTGGCACAGGGAGCAGAATCCGCCTTCTTCCAGCAGATCCTCTACCTCGGCGCGGATGGAACTGTTCTCAGCACCTATCCCCCCGACACAACGCCGGGCCTCTCCGCAGAGGAGGTTGAGAGCGTCCGAGTGGCGCTAAGGGATGGAACACCCTCGGAAGTAGTGATAGGTGCAACCGATAGCAGTTCGGCCGTCATGAGTTTCATCAGCGCAGTGAACGATCCACAGACTGGCTCACCCGTCGGAGTGCTAATAGGGCGTTCGGCGCTGGATGCCAATCCCTTCCTAGCGCCCGCCGTGGATGCATTGCACGAGGGATTCATGGGGACCGGCGAGGGTTTCATCATCGACAACGAGCACCGCATCCTGCTCTATCCCGCCCACCCCGAGCGTCAGCAGCAGATTTTCTCCATAAGCGAAGCGCGGCCCCTCGGCCGCGCTGCGCCAGCCCACGCTTTTCGCCAACGAAAGCCGGACGGCACCCACCAGATCGTCTATCTGTTCCCCACGGCGGGCTATGCCGGTTGGTCGGTGGTAGTCATCGTGCCTGACGAAGTGGTACTGGCTCTGGCACTGCGGATCGCGCTTCCCGCCTTGCTGCTGCTGATCGCGATGGCCGGGTTGGCCTTACCCTTAGCGATCGTCTCCGTACAACGTCTGACCGCCACGCTGGGTCAGCTTCTGCAGGCCGCCGATCGGATCGCCGAAGGTCAGCTCGAACACCCTGTGAACGTCAGTGGCGATGACGAGATCGGCCGCCTGGGGCACACCCTTGAACAGATGCGTGTGAGGCTGAGAAGCCGCCTGAACGAACTGGAGCGGTTGTTAAGCGTTAGCCAGCACGTTTCATCCAACCTGGAGCTGTTCCGCGCCATGCCGCCCATCCTGAGCAGCGCGTTAGATGCGACAGGCGCCATGGGGGTACGCATCGTATTGCGCAGCAGCAACGGCGAGGATCGACAGCAGGCGTATGCAGCAGGGGAAGCCGCCTCCGCTATGGCCCTGCTTGACGCTCAGCTGCTCGATCTCGTGGAGCAGCAGGGCACAATTGTGATCAGCCAGATTTGGCGGGCCGCTGGCTCGCTGGATACGACCAACCTGCTGCCCCGCATCCGGGCGTTGGTAGCCCTACCCTTGCGCAGCGAAATATCCTTTCACGGCATCCTCTGGCTAAGCTACAACCATGAGCATGTCTTTGAGGAAGCGGAAATGACTTTCCTCTCCACACTGGCCGGGCAAGCGGCAGTGGCCATCACCAACGCACGTCTGTTCGCCAAAGCAGAGGAGGGACGGCGCAAACTGGAGGCAGTTTTGGAGAGTACTGCCGACGGCATGATCGTGGTGGACAATCAGGGTCGTGTGGTGCTCATGAACCCTTCCGCCGAGCGCTACCTTAAGCTACAGCATGAAGCCGTGCTGGGGCGCAAAGTCAGCGAGGTGGTTGCTATCCCGCAACTGGCTGCGCAGTTGGCCGATCTTCGCGAGCCCACCTCCACCCTGGAGCTTGCAGAGAGCGACGGCAAAACGCTGCTGGCTACCGTCTCAACCATTGTGGGCCAAAATGGGACGATCGGGGGACGCGTGGCCGTCCTGCGCGATGTCACCGCCCTAAAGGCGCTTGACAACCTTAAGAACACCTTTCTGGACGCAGTCGCCCACAATCTGCGCTCGCCGTTGACCTTCATGAAGGGCTACCTGACCATGCTGCCCCTTGAAGGCCCGGTGAACGAGCGCCAGCGGGAAGCCATCGGGAAGATTGAAGGTGGCATCAAGAGCATTGAGCAGTTGAGCCAACGCCTGATTTACCTGAGCAGTCTGACCTTCAGCAGTAAGGCAGAAATCGAACTCAAGCTTATTGATGTATCTGCGTTGATCGAAGAAATCTACCAGCAGCAATTGGAGCAGGCGAAAGAAAAAGGTGTCACCTTGTGCCTGCAGATTCCCGATGACACGCCGCCGCTCGTGGCTGACAGAATGCTGTACTCCATGGCAGTGATGAATCTGATCGAGAACGCCATTAAGTACACCCAGCGAGGCGGCCAAGTCACAGTCAGCGTCTACGTGGAGGAGGGCGACAAGCTGACTGTGGCAGTCGCAGACACCGGCATCGGCATCCGCGCCGAAGATCAGGTACGCCTGTTTGAGCCTTTCTACCGTGTGCCGCAACGCAACGGTGAACCAGAACGCCCGCGTGGACATGGGCTGGGCTTGGCGCTGGTCAAGGCTATTGCTAAGGCCCACAAGGGCACAGTTCGCTTTGAGAGCACCTTCGGCAGCGGCAGCACGTTCTACCTCACCCTGCCTCTGCGCGGCCCCGAGGACCTACCATCCTGACGAAGCTGGCAAGTGGGGTACAATCATCAATATATGCTGTGCTTGTCAGCCTGTTCCCTGTGAGGAGCAAGACGGCTATGGCAATACGCATATTGCCGCCAGAGGTGGCCAGCAAAATCGCCGCCGGTGAGGTCGTGGAACGTCCGGCTTCGGTGGTAAAGGAGCTGTTGGAGAACGCGCTTGATGCTGGAGCACGCCACATCGCCATTGAGCTACTGGATGGCGGCAAACGCCTGATCCGCGTCTCCGACGACGGAATAGGCATCCCATCAGACGAAGTGGAACTGGCTTTCCACCGCTACGCAACCAGCAAGCTGAGCCGCATTGAAGACCTCACGCACATCACTACATTGGGCTTTCGCGGGGAGGCGCTGGCTGCTATCGCTGCCGTCAGCCGTCTCACGCTGATCACACGCGCTGCGGGCGAGACAGCAGGCACACGCCTCTATCTTGAAGCTGGGCAAATCATGCGGCGCGAGGCAATCGGCGCTCCCCAAGGGACAGTAGTCTCGGTGGAAAACCTCTTCTACAACGTCCCTGCCCGCCTCAAGTTCTTAAAGCAGGAGAGCACAGAACGGGGCCACGTTAGCGCACTGGTCAGCCGTTATGCGATGGCCTATCCGCAGGTGCGCTTTGTGCTGACGCACGGTCATCAGGAAGTGCTGCACACTACCGGTAGTGGCAACCTATACGAAGTGTTGGGCGAGGTGTATGGGACGGAAGCCGCCTCGCAAATGATCGCCATTGAAACGCCCCAAGAGCCACCACGCCCCGATCTGCCCCCTATCGCCATCAGCGGCTATGTAGGCCTGCCTACGCTAAATCGCTCCACCCGCAGCCAGATTGTGCTCTTTGTCAACGGGCGCTGGATCCAAGATGCTAACCTGACCTACGCGGTCGTGCAGGCTTATCACACCATGCTCATGGTTGGACGTTATCCGGTGGCGGTGGTCATGATCACCCTGCCTCCGGAAGAAGTGGATGTGAACGTGCATCCGACCAAGGCAGAGGTGCGCTTTCGGCGTCCCGACGCCGTCTTCAGCGCGGTGCAACATGCTGTGCGGCATACGCTGATCCGACATGCCGGCGTGGCACCGGTGCGCACGGAACTGGTTTGGGGATCGCCGGAGTGGGCCGCCCGCCGCGAGCGTTTAGCGCAAGTCACAGGCGAACATCTGCGGCAGATGGGCATTGACCTGACAGCAGAAAGCCCCGGCCAATTTACCCATCAGGCAGCGCCCAGCGAGGAAGGAGCGGCCCCTGCTCCTGCGGCGGTCCGTCGGCGCAACCTGCCGCTGCTGCGTGTCGTAGGGCAAGTAGGTGCAACCTACATCGTCGCCGAGGGGCCGAGCGGCCTCTACTTAATCGATCAGCACGCCGCACATGAGCGCATTCTATATGAACGTTTCGTCGCTGAGCACAGCGCCCATGCCGTTGCCACACAGGAGCTGCTAGAAGCCATCGCGATCGAAGTGTTACCGGAACAGATGGCGCTGATTGAGGAGAATCTCAACGTACTGCACGCAGTTGGCTTTCTGGTCGAGCCCTTCGGGAGGAACGCTGTGCGCTTGCGGGGTATACCGGCGCTGGTAGCAGGCGGCGATCCGGTAAGCGTGTTGCTGGCTGTACTGGGCGAGATCGAGTGCGGCGAGATGCCCACCGACGCCACCGTTGAGGAGAAATTGATCGCCCGCGTGTGCAAACAGGCCGCCGTCAAAGCCGGGCAGGTGTTAAGTTACGCCGAAATGGAGGCGCTCATCCGCCAACTTGAGGCCTGCCAGTCACCCCGAACCTGCCCGCACGGGCGGCCCACAATGCTGCACCTCTCCGCTGAAGAATTGGCACGGCAGTTTGGACGGCAGGGGGCCATCTGAGCGGCCCGCTCAAGGCCCCCACGTGAAGACCCAATCGCTCCCCTGCCCGCTGATCACCGCTGCGTCAACCGTACTTCCACCGACGATCACCACGCGCCAAGCAAAATCTACGGATTGTCCCATGCCGGGGCGCAGGTCAGCGGGCAGGCGGTAGATGTTGCTGCGCGTGATAGCACGGAATATCTCGCCGGTTTGGGTGTTGCGCACCTGGACGAGGTAGTAAGCAGTGCTCGCCAGCGGCTGGTTGGCAGCCCATTGGAGCACAACCCGCTGGTTGCCGGCGATTCTCGCGCCATTGGCAGGGGCCAGCAACGCAGGCGGGCTAAGCGTCGGGGTGGGGGTAGCGG
>DAOTYL010000325.1:0-8776 GCA_034434955.1 Anaerolineae bacterium
GCCTCGGCCAGCTGCGCAGCCTGCACCAGCGCATCGGGGGCTTGCGGCAGGTCGGGGTGCTCGGTGGAAAATCGTTCCAGCGTGGCGAAGGCACTTTCGCTGTCACCCAGCGAGGCGTAGATGTCGGCCATCTCCAGCCAAGCAGCGCCCCAGGCCGTCCCATCTGCGGGGTTGAAACGCTGGATGAGCGCCTGTAGCTCGCTCAGTGCGGAGGGGATATTACCCAGTTGCCGATAGGCGCGGGCGATGTAGAGGTGCGCTTCGGGGCGCACGGCACGCACCTCAGCTGCGGCGAGGTAGTTGAGGAAAGCCTGCACGGCGATGTCGTACTGGCCTTGATTAAAGTTGACAACGCCGCGCTGGTATTGATCCACCGGATACCCGGCTTCCAGCAGGGCACGCAAGGCGCTGAGGGCCTCGTAGCTCTGTGGGTAGGTCATGAAGACGCGCTCAAGCTGGGCATAGGCTTCATCGTAGCGGGCAGCCTCAAAGAGCGCTTGGCCGATGGAGAACTCAATGGTGGCGCGGTAGGGACTGTTTTGGGCCACATCGAGGATGGCTTGATACTGCGCAATGGCAGCATCGGCATTGCCCAGCGAGCGGTGAACTGAGGCAACCTTCTCGCGCAGGCGCAACTGGCTGAGCAGGTTGCGCCCAGCCTGTAGAGCCTGATCGTAGGCTTGCAGGGCCTGATCGGTCATGCCCAGCGCGAGGTAGGCGTCGGCGATGCGCTCGTAGACGTAGCTATCAATCAGACCGGGGCGCAAGACGAGGTAGGTCTGGAAGTCGGCGATGGCCGCTCCCCAGTCGTTGAGGCCCAGTTCCGCGTCACCGCGCAGGAAAACGGCTTGGGCAGCGCGGGGATGGTCGGGGTGCTCGGTAAGGAATGCATCCAGTGCTGCGCGGGCGGCGGCGAAATCGCCGCGCCGCAGTGAGGCATGCGCTAGCCCGATCTGGGCTACCGCCCGCTCATCGGGCGAAGCGCCGGGGTCGGCGAGCACCTGCTGAAAGGCGATGGAGGCGGCGTCCCAGTCCCCGTTGCGCAGATCGCGCTCGCCCTGATGGACAAACTCAATGGGCATAGGCGTTGGGGTAGGGGAGGGCGTAGGGCTGGGCGTGACAGTCGGTGTGGGGGTGGGGGTATCTGTGGACGGGGCCAGCACAGGCGGCAAGGTGAGGGCCGGCGCACCCATACAAGCCGCAATGGCCAGCACGCCTAGCGCAAGGGCGGTAAGGGCAACGAGAGCAACGGGCGAGCGTCTGTGGTGCAACATGAGAAGGATTATTCCGTCCTTTGGGGTGATTGTCAATGGGAGAAAAGGGAATGCGAGGGGAAATAAGCGCATCGAAGGGAAGGGAGAGGGCCATGCCACCCACTTTTGACGTTCTGAGCTACGGCACCATCGGCATTGATACCATCCTGCGCGTGCCTTACCTGCCCACGCCCGGGCGGGGAGCACACGCCCGCGAAGAGACCGAGCATCTGGGCGGCAAAGCGGCCAACGTCGCCGTTCATCTGGCTTACTGGGGACTGAAGGTGGCCATCAGCGGCACGGCTATCGGCGATGACTGGGTGGGTGAGCGGCTGGATGCCATTCTGGCGCAGCATCCCAACATCAGCACGCGCTACCTGCGCCGTGTGGCGGGCTTGAAGAGCATGTACTGCCGTATTCTCGTCACGCCCGATGGGGATCGCACCATCATCGGCGTGCACGTGGACGAGAATCCCCAGACGCCGCCGACGCCGGAGATGATCGCCGATGCACGCCTGCTGACGCTGGACCTTTACGGCGGAGCGGAGCGCGTGGAGGCGGCTCGGCTGGCGCTGGAGGCCGGGCGGCCTGTGGTGGTCGGCGATGTGCGCAGCCCTGAGCACCCCATCCTGCCCTATGCCAGCGTGGCGATCGCCTCGGCGGCGGAGGTGCGCAGCGATCACCCCACTATGACGTTGGGTGATTTTGCGCAAGCGGTGCGGGCGGCGGGAGCGCGACAGGTCATCATCACTGACGGCCCACATGATGTGCTGGCCTTTGATGCAGATGGCTCTTGCGTGGCCATCACGCCGCCGCAGGTGACAGTGGTGGACACCACCGGTGCGGGGGACGCCTTCCGAGCGGGAGTAGTGTACGGTGTGCTGGCCGGCTGGCCACTGGTAGAATGTGCGGCTCTCGGCGCGGCAGCTGGAGCCATCAAGGTGGGGCGCAGCGGGGCGGCCAGCCATCCAGCGCAGCTGGACGAAGTACGGGCGTTGGCAGGTGCACTCAAGCGCCGCATCTTGTGAGAGAATGTGAGCCGAAGCGCGGCGCGTTGGACGGATTAGTCGCTGTTCGGCTTGAGAAGCTCGTGGATTTTAGCCAACAGATCGTGGTGCAGGATGGGTTTCTGGAGGTAGTCGGTGGCGCCAGCGGCCAATCCCCGCTCCACCGACTCCGGGTCGCCACGTGCAGAAAGGATCACAATAGGCGTGTTTTGCGTGGTGGGCATACAGCGCAGGCGCTGGCACAACTCAATGCCGTCCATGTCCGGCATCATCACGTCAAGGATAATAAGGTCGGGGTTTTCCGTCTGAAGCAACTCAAGGGCTGCATGGGCATCGCGTGCTTTGAGGACCTCAAAGCCGCCGCGCTCCAGCATGATGCCGATCAGGGTCAGTGCGCCTATCTCATCATCCACGATCAGAATCCGCGTCATAGAAGCTCTACATCCTTCCGCTGGGTGGCTGTATGAGGGATGGAGCGTAGGCACAACCTTTCACCAGTCTACACTGCTTCGGGCGAAATGCAAGACGAAGGTGAAAAAAACGTTGCCTAACCGTTAGCTAGGATGTTTCTAATACTCATCATGATGCGGTCTGAACTGGCGACGATGCGGCAACCGACGCTGCCTGTCGACGAGGTGAGAGATGACACATCGGTGGAACCAAAGGCCGTGCCACAACGTACTGCTTGGTAGAGAACGGCGTCCGGTGTTGAACGTTGCTGCGGCACGCGATACAATCCGCTCCATGTTGGAGTGGGCAACTCAAGCGGTGAGGAGTGGCATGGAAGAGTCTCTGGGAAAACGGTGGGGGCTGCTGCTGGATACGCTCGCGCAGATGGCCGATCCAGAGCGCCAGCTGGTGGTGCAGGTGCATCGGCCGGCGACCTTTGTGCCGGATGAACTGTTGAGCAACTGGTATGAAACCTTCCGCGCCGGCCAGGGGCTGTTGCGCAGCGGTATCTCGCAAGGGATCGTGCTGATCCTGTTGGATTTTGACGCTCACCTGAGCGGCCTGATGGATGTGGTGCCGCACGATACGTTGGATAAAGAGGGCTACATTCGCAACGACGAGACGTGGCGGGCCATCTGTGAACTGGCCGACTGGACGCTAACGCGCATCGTCGAGCAGACTGTGCCGGAGAGGCCGCAGCTCTCTCCTAATTAATGCGGGGTGAAGGATCGTTCCGGAGTGCTGAGGGCGAGGGCTTACCCCCTCGCCCTTTTGATTTTCCTTCCGGATTCGCTATCATGAGAAGACGGAGGAGACCACTGCCGACGGTGAGGGGGAAATGTCCATGACACAAACCATCCCCAAGACGTACAACATCCGTACCTGGGGCTGCCAGATGAACGAGGCCGACTCGCAGCGGCTGGCCAGCGAGCTGGAGCGTCTGGGGCTGCGCTATACCGATGACGCCGATGCGGCAGATGTGATCGTGCTCAATACCTGCGTCGTGCGCCAGAGCGCTGAGGATCGCGCCTACGGGCGGCTGGGGCAGCTCAAGGTGCTTAAGGAGCGCTATCCCAACAAGGTCATCGGCGTGATGGGGTGTTTGGTGGGTGTGCGCGATCCGCTGCCGCTGCGTCGCCGCTTCCCCTTTGTGGATGTCTTCCTGCCGCCCAGCGAGCCCGGGCCGCTGGTTGCTTTCCTGCGCGATCGAGGTCTGGAAAGGGAAATGGTGGCGCAGGAGACCCACGAACGCGCCCTGCGCGACGCCCTGCAGGACGAGGAGCTGACCCTCCCCGCGCACGAACGTGGCAGGCTGGTGAGCGCACACGTGCCAGTGGTGTATGGCTGCTCTCATGCTTGCACCTTCTGCGTGATCCCCTTCCGTCGCGGTGTGGAACGCAGCCGCCGCGTGGGCGAGATCGTCGCTGAGGTGCGGGCGTTGGCGATGCAGGGCGTCAAGGAAGTGACGCTCCTCGGTCAAATTGTGGACCGCTATGGCAAGGACATCCCCGACGGGCCGGACCTCGCCGATCTGCTACGTGTGGTGCATGGGGTAGAGGGCATTGAGCGCATCCGTTTCCTCACCTCACACCCCAACTGGATGACTGACCGCCTGCTGGATGCCGTCGCCGAGTTGCCTAAGGTGATGCCACATATAGAGGTGCCCGTTCAGGCAGGCGATGACGAAGTGCTGGAGCGCATGAGGCGCGGCTATACGCAGCAGCAGTACCGTCGCCTGATCGCCCGTATCCGTGAGCGCATTCCGGAGGTGGCGATCCACACCGATATCATCGTTGGCTTCCCGGGCGAGAGCGAAGCGCAGTTTATGCAAACCTATCGCCTGCTGGAGGAACTGCGGTTAGACAAAGCGCACGTGGCGATGTACAGCCCACGCCCCAACACTGTCTCGGCACGCAAGATGGTGGATGATGTGCCCCCTGAGGAGAAAAAGCGCCGTCTGCTGCTGCTGGATGAGCTCCAGGCGCGCATCCAGCGCGAGATCAACGCTCGCTATGTGGGGCAGACGGTGCAAGTGCTGGTTGAGGATGAGCATCGTGGCAAGTGGCGTGGACGCACGCCGCAGAATAAATTGGTCTTCTTTGAGGACGGAGGCGATTGGCGCGGCAAGCTGGCTGACGTGGAGATCGTCTGGGCGGGGCCGTACAGTATGCAGGGCCGCCTGGCGAAAAGATCGAGCGCCGTGCCGATGGAGCGCCCGCGTGTGGTCGCTGTAGAGTAGGAATGCTCGGCGGCTTGTCGCTCTCCCTTTTCTCACCACCTTTCTCTCTTCTGGACGAGGGGCGCGGTTGACGCAGCTTTTCCTTATCCGCCATGCGCAAAATGACTGGGTCGGCAGGCGGCTGGCCGGTTGGACGCCTGCTGTGCATCTCAACGAGGAGGGTCGCCGACAGGCCGAAGCCCTCGGCAAGCGCCTTGCGGCGGTCAAATTGCAGGCGGTATACTCAAGCCCGTTGGAGCGGGCAGTGGAGACAGCGCAAGCGATCCTTGCTCATCATCCCGATCTGGAGCTACAGGTCGAGCCGGATTTGGGTGAGGTGCGTTTCGGCAGGTGGGAAGGCCAGCGCATCCGCAAGCTGGCACGCACGCGGCTGTGGCAAGTGGTCCAACATGCACCCAGCGCCGCGCGTTTCCCCGATGGAGAAAGCCTCCGCGCCGTGCAGTTTCGCGCAGTCAATGCACTGGAAGCGATCGCCATGCGGCATCCAGATGGGCAAGTGGCCGTTGTCTCCCATGCTGATGTGCTAAAGGCTGCTATCGCCCATTATGCTGGTATGCCGCTTGATCTGTTCCAGCGCATCGTGATCGCACCGGCCTCCATTTCCATTATTGTGCTGGGCCGTATGGGGCCGCGTCTTGTGTGCCTCAACGACACCCATCACTGCGAGGCGCGGGCAGCGGATGGTGGCCAACAAGGTTGAGCGGCAATCACCGCAAGAGGTACTATGTCTGACGAAATAGAGTTGGAATCGGTTGACCTTATCACCATCGGCGCCATCGGCCCGCCGGGCAAGCGGGTATTTCACCTGCAAGCCCAGCGCGATGAAACACTATTGACCCTCACCATTGAGAAGGAGCAGGCGGCAGCCATCGCCGATGGCATTGCCACCTTGCTGGATCAGATCAAAGAGCAGCTTGAGATTGAGACGCCCGAAGTGGACACCTCGGCGATGAATCTGGAGCTGCGCGAGCCGATCCTGCCCCTTTTCCGTGTGGGCCAGATCGGGCTTGGCTACGATGCGGAAAACGACCGCCTTGTGCTGATCGCTGCCGAGCTGCTCCCCGATGATGCGCCTCAAGAGCCGCGCATTGTACGGGTGAGCGCCACTCGCGAGCAGATGCGCGCCTTGATCGGGCACGTCCGCGCCGTGGTTGCCGCAGGTCGCCCCATCTGCGGCAATTGTGGCCAACCCATTGACCCTGAAGGGCACTTCTGCCCTCGGAGCAACGGCCATCGTAAGCCTGTGGCATGGGCTTGAGCCTAACCGCCCGTCAGAAGGGCCGACCGCCAATGGCTGCCGATACCGTTCCTCTCCCCTCGATCTCTGTTGAGCGTGCGCTCATCTTGTTGGAATGCGGCAAGCTGACAAAGGTACACGGCTTGCTGCCCTGGGGTTCTAACTACACTTTCCTGATCACCGTGAGGGATGAGGAGTACGAGGCGCCGGCCATCTACAAGCCGCGCCGAGGCGAGCGTCCGCTGTGGGATTTTCCGGCGGGGACGTTGTGTTTACGCGAGCGGGCGGCTTTTCTCGTCAGCCAGGCGCTGGGGTGGTGTTTTGTCCCGCCGACCGTCCTACGCAACGGGCCGCAGGGGTTTGGCAGCCTGCAGCTTTTCATCCCTCACGATCCTGATCTGCACTACTTCACCTTTGGCAGCCGGTATAGGTCGCAGCTGCGCCGCATTGCTCTGTTTGACCATATTGTGAACAACGCCGACCGCAAGGGCGGCCACTGCCTCGTGGATGGGAACGGCAAGGTGTGGGCTATCGATCACGGCGTGTGCTTCAGCGCCCAGCCCAAGCTGCGCACGGTGATCTGGGACTTTGCCGGTGAGCGCATCCCGCGCAAACTGCGGGAGGATGTACGTCGGCTGTGCCGCGAGCTTGAAGGGAGCGCCTTGCTCGATGCTCTGCTGGAGCTACTCAGCGAGCGCGAGGTGGACGCACTGCGGCACCGCGCCGCACATTTGGTGGAAAGCGGCGTGTTTCCCGAACCGGGGCCGGGACGCAGCCACCCCTGGCCGCCGATCTAGAACGATGTTGCATGACGAGGAGACAGTAAGAGAACGTCCCTTTTAGGGAGTGGCTTGTACGGCCCGCTGCTCATTGCGCAGCGAGCGATAGAGCACCTCTAGATTGGTCTGGTGGAGGCGCTGCACAAGCCCGTTGAGCGCAATGCGGCTCTTGCCGCAGGCCTCCACGTCGATTTTGGCCAAGGCTTCAGGGCCTTCGCCCCGCTCGATCAAGCGCTCTACGCGCTTGCGGATGGTGTGCAGGTAGCGCAGGTCCTCCTCTAGGCGCTGGGGCACCTCGCCGCGCAGGATAACTTCGCCGTGTCCTTGTACGATCATCTCGTAGGAGGAGGCCGCCAGCGCGTTGAGCGTGGCCACATAGTCCTCCCAACTTCCGTCGGCAAAGAAGGGAATAGGCATTATGGTGTCGGCGGCGAAGAGGATGCCCTCTTCCTCCAGTAGACAGACGATCGAGTCACGGCTGTGGCCCGGTGCGTGCCACATCTTGAGCGTCACGCCGCCCAGATGGAGGGACAAGCTGCCGTTGTCAAAGACCACATCGGGCAGGCGTAGAGAGATGGCGGCCAACTCGTGCGAATTGCGCCGCGCACTCTCCAATCCTTCGCGGCCCGGCCCGTCCAGCAGCTCCCGCGTCAGTCGATGGCTAATCACGCGGGCGTTGGGGAAAAAGCACGTTCCGTAGGTGTGGTCGGCATGGTAGTGTGTGTTGATGACATAGCGCACGGGCGTGCGGTGGCGTTCTTCGACGAACTGGACGATCTGGCGCGTTTCGCTGGGGAAGGGCAGGGTGTCGATCAAAATGGCCCCAGCAGGGGTCAGGATGGCGCTGGCGGTGACCTGTACATACCGCTCACTGGTGAAGACGAAGATATTGTTGGAGATCAGCTCGCGGAGCATAAGCGGTTACAGAGACTCGGCTTGCGCAATTGAGTACGGTCGGCACTGCCCCCTTGTGGGTAGAGCATAACATACCCCTTGTGCCGATCGCAAGGCTTTATGTCAGTATAACACGTAATATCGTCAGAAGGAACGTCTATGGAGGTCGATCTAAGGAAGCCTGCCAGAGATGTGGCACGATATCTTAGAGACCCGCTTGCGCAGGTGGGCGAGGAGTCACCGAAGCAGCGGTGGCCCTCATCAGGGCCGCGCATTATCCGGTGAACACCATCCCCCTATCTCAGAACTGTTGGCTCTAGACGTAAAAGCCAGCATCATCTGGCAGGCTAATTGATTTTTTACCACATTGGAGGGCAACCTGCAAGGGATTCGCTCTGCCACCATCAATGCTCATTCGTCGTGGACGATGCGGATGTGCAGTTCCTCCAACTGTTCAGGGTCTACCTCGCTAGGGGCGCCGGCCATGAGGTCGGCGGCACGCTGCGTCTTGGGGAAGGCGATCACCTCGCGGATGTTCGGCTCACCTGCCATAAGCATGACCAGCCGATCGATGCCCGGGGCGATGCCGCCATGCGGGGGAGCGCCGTACTCAAATGCCTCCAGCAAATGGCCGAAACGCACCTTGGCATCTTCCACATCCAACCCCACCAGGGCGAAAATCTTTTCCTGCACGGCGCGGTCATGGATACGGATGCTGCCGCCCGCCACCTCGTAACCGTTGCAGATGAGGTCGTATTGTTGGCTTTGCACGGCGGCGGGATCGGTATCCAGCAAGGGGATGTGCTCCGGCTTGGGAGCGGTGAACATGTGATGGGAGGGGGCGTAGTGCCCGTCTTCCAACTCTTCCTCAAAGAGCGGGAAGTCGATGATCCAGCAGAAGCACAGTTCGTTCGGAT
>DAOTYL010000326.1:0-3185 GCA_034434955.1 Anaerolineae bacterium
CCCAGGATAATAATGTCGTAGATGTCACGGTCGTGCATAGGAAACCCGTATCCCTCCCGTTCAGAGTAGTAGCAAGCCGGTAAACGGCCCGGTACAGAAAGTTTACCAAGAAACAGGACAAATTGCGCCTTCTATCACCAATTCGGCCCGCTTTGCTGGGCTTCCCACTCCTGAATAGCGGCGCGGATCAGGTTGCGGACGGCATCATCGGGCACTTCGCCTACACCTGTGTAGAGCGATCCATCCACTTCTATGAGGGCGCTGCCGTCGGGTGCTGCCAGCACGTGGATGGAGCGTCCGGCCAGCGTAGGCTCGGCCTGTAGCCGCTTTTGGAGCAACTCCTCGATCTGATCGGCTATGGTGGGAGAAGCGGAGGGTCTTTCTGTGGGGCGTTGGACACCAGCGATCGGAGCAGGGCTGAGGGGCGCTGTAGGGTTTGGCGGGGCGGGGACAGGGGGCGTCTTAAGGTCGGCCAGACGAGCAAAGCGGGCCAGAGCAGCGACTTCGGCAATAAAGCGCCGACCGATGGCCGCATCACGGAACTCCGCAAGTGCCCGATAGCGCCGCCCTTCAAACTCAACGATCAGTGACTCATCGGCGCTGTCGCGCAGGACGCGCAACACCTCACGGACGCCCTCTCCGCTGGCCTCCGGTCTCTTCTGGGGAAGAGAGGGAGGCGGAGGGCCTCCTGCTTGTCTTTGTGACCACCAATACCACAACCCTGCTACCAGCAGTAGCGTCACGATCAACGCAAGGACGGGAAGTAAGGCGCCTAGCGTCTGTGCGGCCATAGGAACCTCCTTACCGCTGGCAACGCGGGCAGAAGTATGTACCGCGTTGGCCTAGCGTGATGCGCTCTATCGGCTGGCCACAGCGAGGGCAGGCCTTCCCCCTTCGACCATAGACCCTGAAGTGATCTTGCTGCTCCCCTGTGCTTCCATCGGGTTTGCGATACCAATTCACGCTGGCGCCCTCGTGATCGATGCCCTCGCCGAGCACCGTGCGGATGGCGTGGTACAGGCGCTCGATCTCAGAGGCCGTCAACGTGTGTGCAGGACGCTGGGGATGTATCTCTGCCTGCCACAAAGCCTCGTCAGCATAGATGTTGCCGATGCCGGCAAGGAAAGACTGACGAACGAGCAGCGGTTTCATCGCCCCACGTCGCCCAGCAAGCACGCGATGAAAGCGATCGAGCGTAAAGGTCTCAGAGAGCGGCTCCGGCCCTAGATCGCCAAGCACTTGCTCGGGCTGGGCCGTCAGGTGCATACGGCCAAATTTGCGTGCATCGGAGAAACGCAACTCCCGCCCGTCGTCAAGGGCAATCCTCACGCGCAGCCAGCGGTCTGCTTCCCCAACTTGATCGGGCAAGGCGACATAGAGCCGCCCCGTCATGCGGAGATGGATAAGAAGATAATCGCGGTTCAGCTTAAGGACGATATACTTGCCGCGCCGATCCAACGCCTCAATGCGCTGACCACTCAAGCGGACGGCGAAGGCTTCAGGCGAGAGAGGCTCAACGGTGCGCGGCCAGAGGACCGTTGCACCGTTAACCACGCGGCCTACCAGATCGCCGCGCAGGCCGCGCACGATGGTTTCCACTTCAGGTAGTTCGGGCATTGTCCTTACCTTAAGGCGGCAGATCATCCTACGTTTTGCCCTTCAGTATGCCGCACCGGCGCCGGCTTTGCCAAAGCGAGAGAGGGCGCATCAGATAGCCCCCACCTTAAAAAGTTCGCATTGCGCTGCTGGAGTCCCGCGCCGAGGGCGAAACAATGGTATACTCATCTCCAGACCCCCAACAGCCGAGCGGCTTCACCTCAATCAATAGGTGGATGGGAGATCCCGGAGCTAGGTCAGTAGAGAGGGGCGCAGATGGGATCGTTTGCCCACTTGCACGTGCATACGGAGTATTCCCTGCTGGACGGCATGAGCCGCATCCGTGATCTGGTAAAGCGTACTGCCGAGCTGGGCATGGATGCATTGGCTATCACCGATCACGGCGCCATGTACGGTGTGGTGGAATTCTACCGTGCTTGTAAGGAGCAAGGGATCAAGCCCATCATCGGCATGGAAGCCTATCTTTCACCGCGCCGCATGAGCGACCGTGACCCCGAGCTGGACAAAGACGCTTGGCACCTGCTGCTTATTGCCCAGAATCAGACCGGCTACCGCAACCTGCTTCGGATCGCCAGCGCTTCCCAACTGGAGGGCTTCTATTATCGGCCACGTGTGGATAAGGATTTCCTCGCCGCCCATGCCGAAGGGCTGATCTGCACTACCGGCTGCATGGCAGCAGAGATTCCGCAGATGATCCTCGAAGGGCGCCACGAGGAAGCACGCAAGTGGTTAGGGTGGTATTGGGACGTCTTCGGGCCGGATCGCTTTTACATTGAGCTGCAGGAACACGACATTCCCGAGCTGCGCAGCCTGAATCAAGCCCTGCTGGAACTGGCTCCCTACGCCAACATCCCCCTGCTGGCCACCAACGATGTGCACTACGTGCGCCGTGAAGATTACGATGCGCACGATGTCCTGCTCTGCATTGGCACAGGGAACCTCGTCTCCGAAACGAGACGCCTCAAGTTTAGTGATGATAGCTACTACCTCCGCTCGCCGGAAGAGATGATGGCGATCTTTGCCGAAGTGCCACAGGCGATTCTCAACACGGTGAAGGTCGCCGAGATGTGCGATGTTAGCCTTGAAGACACAGCGTACAAGCTCCCTCAGTTCCCTGTCCCGGAGGGATATGACGCCCAGAGCTACTTGCGTGAGCTATGCCTAAAAGGGTTGCGCTGGCGCTTCGGCGATCGCGCTGAAAGTGCCGAAGTGCGTGAACGGTTGGAGCATGAGCTTAAGCTCATTCACGAGATGGGGTTTGACGCCTACTTCCTCATTGTATGGGACCTGTGCGACTTTGCTCGCCGCGAGGGCATCTGGTGGAACGTGCGCGGCTCGGGCGCGGGGTCGCTGGTGGCCTATGCATTGGGCATCACCAACATCGACCCGCTAGCCAACGGCTTGCTCTTTGAGCGCTTTCTCAACCCGGGCCGCGTAAACATGCCTGACATCGATCTGGACTTTCCCGATGACCGCCGCGCTGAGATGATCGAGTACTGCGTGCGGAAGTACGGCGAGGATCGGGTAGCGCAGATTATCACCTTTGGAACGCTGGGGGCGCGTGCGGC
>DAOTYL010000327.1:0-3522 GCA_034434955.1 Anaerolineae bacterium
CGTGCTCTTCGCGGTTCCAAATCATCTGTTCTCCGGGCCTTCAAAACAGCACTTATCATGTGCTCAAAGTCTGGTTTCCTCGCGCTGGCGCTGCCCTCTGCAGCCCGCTCGAAAAGGGCTACTTGATGTTCGATCTCATTAATGGCATTCAGGCTGACATAGCCTGTAAGGGTGTAATTACGCTGCGCATCTTGATGGTGTTCAAGCGCAATCAGGCGAGCGCACTCCTCAAAAGTTGTGCCTAAACTGGTGCTAAAGCCGCGTTCAAACGCACTTATCCGCCTCAATTCTGAAGGGATGATCGCAGCGTGAAACGGCCTAAGCAACCTTTCCTCTTGGGAGGACGCGCGGGATAGATATTCACGCGGGTTGGAGAACTGAGTAAAACTACGCCCTTCGTACCGCCCAACCAATCCCTCAATAAAACCTTCAAGATATCCTTTGATAGCCGCACGGGCAGCTGGACCAATGGCTGGCATAGAGCCAAATCCCCTTTACTTCTTGCGCCAGATGAACACAGATTCGTAGAACTCACTGGAACGTCTACCTGTCCGGCGGTTCACATGGCGGTGGATCACCCCCTCAACCTCAACGCCTACCATATCAGCGATCTCAGGGTAAAGATTGGCTTTGTCGTTAGCAACAACAACCATCCTGCCGCCAACCGGCATCGCGGCGGCGGCGCGGCGGAAGACCTCAGCAATGTCGCGCTGGTACTGCTGGCGCGCGGCCTGACTGGAACCGTTAGCAGCAGAACCGATCTCCTCATCGCGCCTATCCACCAGGCCTAGCAGATGGTAGGCGTAGGCATGTTGCTCGTGGTAGTCAATCAGGCCCACATAAGGTGGACTGGTGATCACGCCGTGGATGGGTGGAAACTCCGCCCGACGAGCATCTTCGTGGCGGACAACGACCATCGCTCGGGTGCGTCTATGCGAGAACTCTTCTAGACGGCGCAGGGTATCCAAACTGTACCGTCGGAGGAACTTAAAAGCCTCTACGGTCGGTTGGCAAATTCTGGAGTGCTTGTAGCACCAGTAGGGCTCTCGCTGCGGCTGCTTGGGGAAGTCAAGGTCAAAGTGCGTGGTCAAGCGGGCTGAACGGGCTGAACGGGAAAGGATGACCCTCAACAGGTCCTTGTACTCATAGTCCTCGTTCTCGATCAGCCAGCGGTAGGTCAGAAGTTCCCGCAAGGCTTGGGGAGCGAACCACTCCCGAAGGTACTGGTCGTCGGCTTCGTTCAGCGATAAGGCGGATAAGTCGCTTTGCCACAGGCTAAGCTGCTGAGATTCGCTGCAGGTCGCGTTGCGCACCCGCTCAAGGATACCTAACACTTCCTTACGCGCCCGGCGAAGGTCATAATCGCCCACCTTGACGCGACACAGCAGCACGTTGAAGGCCGAAATATCATAGCCGATGGAGTTGATCCCCATTTCGTTAGCTTGCACCAGTGTTGTGCCGGACCCAACAAAAGGGTCCAAGACCGTCTGCCCTGGCTGGAAGTACTTTCTCAGGAAGATTTCGACCAACTGGGGAATAAACTTGCCGAGGTAAGGGTGCAAACGGTGAACGTGCTTGGTGCGCTCACGTTCAGGCAGGTCTTTTTCCCGCCAGTCAAGGTTGAGGCTTTCCAGCGGTGTATGCGGCCCAACCTCATGCGGCATCGTGGGACGGGCGCTTTGTGAGTGTCCAGGCTCTCTTTTTTCCTCGTTGGTCAGCATAGTCGCCCGCTTCAGCCCTCTAGTACATTTGGTCTACAGTATACGTCCCTGTGCTGTGCCACACAACCTAGGGATACAGGCGGTACAGCATACGCGGGAAGGGGATGGTCTCGCGCAGATGATCGGAGCCGCAGATCCAAGCGACAGTGCGCTCCACGCCCAGCCCAAATCCGGCGTGGGGCACGCTGCCGTAGCGCCGCAGGTCCACATACCACTTGTAGTGTTCGGGATTCACACCGAACTCCCTAATGCGCTGCATGAGCAGGTCAGGGTCGGCGATGCGCTCGCTGCCACCCGTGATCTCGCCGTAGCCCTCCGGCGCAAGCAGGTCCACGCTGCGGCACACCTCCGGACGCCCCTCGACGGGCGTCATGTAAAAGGCCTTCACCGCCGTTGGATAATGATAGACGAAAACCGGCTTCTCAAAGCGGCGGGTTAGCTCCGTCTCATGCGGCGAGCCGAAGTCATTGCCCCACTCAATGCGCAGCAGTTCCTTCAGTTCGGGGTCGGTTGTTTCCTCGCGTATCTCATGCAGCAAGGCAATGGCTTCATCGTAGGAGATACGCGGGAAGGGCGGCGTGACCTTCTCCAGCAGCGTGGTGTCACGGCCCAGAAGGTTCAACTCGGCGCGGCGCTCGCGTAGCACTGTCTGCACGATGTAGGAGACAAATTGCTCCTCCATGTCCATAAGGTCTTCCAACGTAAAGAAGGCCATCTCCGGCTCCACCATCCAGAACTCGGTGAGATGGCGGCGCGTTTTGGACTTCTCGGCGCGGAAGGTGGGGCCAAAGCAATAGACTTTGCCAAAGGCCATGATGTTGGCCTCGTTGTAGAGCTGGCCAGTCTGTGCGAGATAGGCCGGCTCGTCGAAGTAGCGCACCTCAAAGAGGGTGGTGGTATTTTCGCCGGCAGTGGGGGTGATGATGGGCGTATCCAGATTGATGTAGCCGTGCTCGTCCAGCCAATTGCGGATGGCACGGATCACCGTCGCACGGATGCGCAGCGTGGCCCACTGCTGCGAGGAACGAATCCATAGGTGGCGGTGATCCATGAGAAACTCGGTGCCGTGCTCTTTAGGCGTGATGGGATACGGCTCGGCGATCTGGATGATCTCCAAGCCGCTCACGCCGATCTCATAGCCACCCGGAATGCCCGGGGCGCGGCTATCCTGTCGCACCGTGCCCGTCACCCGCAGCGACGACTCCTGCGTCAGGCGCTGGGCAGCCTCAAACGTTTCAGCGCTGACATCCTTTTGGAAGACCACGCACTGGGCGATGCCCGTGCCGTCGCGCACTAACAGGAACTGTAGCTTGCCCTTGTCGGTCTTGTTGTACAGCCAACCCCGGAGGGTCACTTCCTGACCCTCATAACGGGCGATGTCTTCAATCGAGATGACCTGTGTCACAGTGCAGCCTCCAGGCGAGCAGATTGGGGGAGCGACCCGCGCCGATTGTACCGCAGGGCAGCAGGGCATGAAAACGGCCTCATCCCCGATAGCCGGCATCTGGACAGGGATGAGGCCCTTTCAGGAGCGAGGCCCTTTGTTTCAAGAGGAACGTGCTGAAAGGCGGGGGCTGTGCGGGCTAGGCCCACCCACGCAGCCGTACCGCCTCCGCCACACGGCTGACGGCCAGCAGATAGGCCCCCATGCGCGGGTCCACCTGAAAACGGTCAGTGGCCGCATAGACCTCGTGGAAGGACTCGGTCATGATGCGTGCCAGCCGCTCCTGCACCGTCGCCAAATCCCAGTAGTAGCCGTAGGAGTTCTGCACCATCTCAAAATAGGAGACGGTGACGCCGC
>DAOTYL010000328.1:0-2782 GCA_034434955.1 Anaerolineae bacterium
TCCGTCACAAAATAGGCGTGTGAGACAACCACATCGCGGGGATCGCGATAGATGAAAAAGCAGCGTGCGCCCTTCGCACGCAGCGCCGTGAGGTTCTCCTCCGTCGCGAAGAGATGCCCACCTGCGATCTCCCCTGGCCACAGTTTGACCAAATCGCGGACGATCTCGGTAGATGGGCGTCTCTTGCCTTGTCGATAGGTCAGGATGAACGTCTCGCGGTCAAGGAAGGCGTCCAACGCCTCTAAGCTGCGCAGAATCTGCATCAGCAGATTGGTGCCGCTCTTGGGAAACGAGTTGCCGAACACGACCGGCAGGTCGGTTACGCCGTAGCGAACCCTGTGCAGGACAGGCTTGACACGCCGCTTGAAGGTATGCTGCACACGTGCTATGACACTGTGCTCTCTTCGGCTCACAGCCGGCCCTCCTACACCGTGAGCAATTTTTGACAAATCCAGCATAACATACAAATAATCCCTCGCAAGCCGATCGGTGAGAGATGAGCATGTCTTCTGTGCCTGCCGTTACGGTTGTCACGCCCTCATACAATCAGGCGGCATTTATCCGCCAGACCATTGAGAGCGTGCTGATGCAGGACTATCCTTCCATCGACTACATCATCATGGACGGCGGCTCGACCGATGGAACGCTGGACATTATCCGCGAGTACGCCCACGACCGGCGCCTGCGCTGGCACTCCGGCCCTGACGTCGGTCAGGCCGACGCCATCCGCAAGGGGTTTGCGCTTGGCACAGGCGAGGTGTTAGCTTGGCTTAACTCGGATGATTTCTACCTTCCCGGTGCGATCTCGACCGCCATTGCAGCCATGCAGACGCACGGCAGCCGCTTTGTCTTTGGCGATGCTGTGCTGATTGACGAGCAGTCACGATTTGTCCGCTATTTTGTACATCCCCCCTTTCACCCGCGTCAATTTCGGCTGCGTTATGGGTTCTATCAACCCGCAGCTTTCTGGTCACGCGACCTGTATGAGCAAGTAGGTGGGATAGACCCCACCCTCCAATTTGCAATGGATCGTGACCTATTTTGGCGCATGTCGCAGAGAGAGCCACCGCGGCACATCCATGCCTTCCTATGCGCTGCACGCCTCCACCCTTCCGCCAAGACAGCGCAGCTATTCGGCACGGTGGGTCGCGCCGAGGTGCTGGCAGTGGAGCGTCGTATCGGCGGTTCGTTGCCGCTCTACTTTGCTCGCTACCTGCCTAACTTCCCCCGTTATCCGGCATGGCTACAGTTCGCCCTGCGCGCACTGTTCAGCCTGTATAACACACCGCTGCGATTTGCCTATGCGCCGTCGTACATGATCCAGAAGGTAACGCTGGGCGCGATCTGGGCACTGCGCTCGCTGCCGCACCGAGGCCGCCCTATCAGCCCCCAGCAGGGCATTTCGTGGTAAAGTGTGGGTATGTCCCGCCTGAAGGAACGTATTCCCATCAAAATCAGACAAACGTGGTGGGAACTGCGCGAGCTGCCCGGCTGGTTGTTCAGCGCCCGCCGTCGGCACGACGCCGCCCGCCTGAAGGCTCTGCGCGACATCCATCGTGGGCAGCGCTGCGTGATCATTGGCAACGGTCCTAGCCTAAAGCAGATGGACCTTCGTCCGCTGGCCCGCGAGTATACTATCGGCCTCAACCGCATCTACCTTCTTTTTGAACAGATCGGCTTCGCCACCACCTATCACGTCACCGTTAATCGGCTGGTCATTGAGCAGTTTCTGGATGACCTGCTGGCCATTCCGTCGGTCAAATTCATGAGCTGGAAGGCACGCGACCTTATTCCTGCCGATGCGCCTGTGATCCTACTGCGCTCGCTTTACCGCCCCAGCTTCTCTACTAACCTAGCATGGGGTGCTTGGGAAGGGGCAACCGTCACCTATACGGCCATGCAGATTGCTTACCATCTGGGTTTTGAACAGGTGGTCCTGATCGGCGTAGATCACAACTTCGCCACGCAAGGAGAAAAGCATAAGATCGTCACCTCAGAAGGCGACGACCCCGATCATTTTGCTCCAGACTACTTTGGCAAGGGGACGCGCTGGCAGTTGCCCGATCTGGAGACTTCAGAGAGAGCCTACCGCATGGCCAAAGCGGCCTTCGAAGCCGCAGGCCGTGAGATCGTAGATGCTACTATCGGCGGCAAGCTTCAGGTCTTCAGAAAGGTGGACTACAACCACCTCTTTGGGCTGTAGAGAAGGGTTTACTCAAAAACCCAGCGATCGACATCACGCTGCCACGCAATCAGCTCATCTTCGCGGAAGATGAGCGCCAGCTCGCGCACAGCAGCCTGTGCATCCGCCGAGCCGTGGATCACGTTCCTCCCGATCTCCAACGCCAAATCGCCGCGGATGGTACCGGGAGAGGCCTCAACGGGGTTCGTTTTGCCCATTGTCTCACGCACCACCTTGATGGCTTGATTCCCTTCCCATGCCATCGCCACGATAGGGGCGGAGGTGATGTAGCCGATCAGTTTCTCGTAAAAGCCTTTGCCCTTATGTTCGGCATAGAACTCGGCAGCCAGCTCCTGCGTCATCTGCATGAGCTTCATGCCAACCAGCTTCAGGCCACGCCGCTCCAAACGGGCGATAATCTCGCCGATCAACCCACGTTGAACGCCGTCAGGCTTGATGAGAACCAATGTGCGCTCCAAGAAGTACCTCCCTGATGGATGGGGATGACCTTGGTCCGGCAGCGGTCACCTCACTGGCGAGGCCGCTGAAAGCAAGACCGCAGGAAGTATAGCGGGGGATACTCCCGACGGCCAGTAGGAA
>DAOTYL010000329.1:0-18751 GCA_034434955.1 Anaerolineae bacterium
CGGTCAATGATGGAGACAAAGGCGCGGAAGTTCACCACAGCGTAGTAATGGATGGTGAAACCGAGGTTCTGCTGGACAGTCTTCACGGCCAGCGCCGGGCCGCCGCCGCCCGGATAGTGATCGGCATCGCCGCGAAAGTGGGCAGTGTTAATGCGGTCGTATACTCCATAATCGGGGATTTCCACCCACAGGTCGCGTGGGATGGAGAGCATCCCTGCCATCTGGGCAACAGGGTCCAGTGTGAGGACGATCATGGTGTCAGTGCGCCAGGGGCCTTGCTCGGACTCGCGCTCATCAATGCCCATGAGGAGAAGCGTCACACGTCCCCCCGTCCAGACGGGCATCTCCTCGCTACCGCTTTGGGCTTGCGCGGTAGCACTGGCCGCAGCAGCAGGCAGCTCGTTGAAACCGCCACCGGAACCAAGTGGGGCGCTGGCGATGAGGTTTTTGACGCCGTTGAAGGTGAGGTAAGCCAAGCCGATGACAGCAAGAACAAAAAGGGCCATCAGTGCATAGATGATCCCGCCTGGCAACTTGAAGCCGGGTCGACGCTGGCGGACATGTTGCGGCTTGTGCGCGTGCATGGACGATTCCGTTAGCCTACCACCTGCAGCATGGATTGCGCTCGTGCGGGATTATAGCGCGTCCCCTTACGGACGCGAAAAATAGTAGAGTTGGTTCCCGGCGGTGACGTACACGTAGGGCGGGCGATCCTGATAGTACACCCCTGACAGGGCATCGAAGATGACATCCTGCGTGTCTTTGTAGTTGGCGATGAAGGTGCCACTTGGCGCAGTGGCGTACAATCTACCACCGCCGGCATCGGTGATGAAAAGCGTGCGGTCGTAGGGACTCAGGCTGAGGAACATAGCCGTCGGATGCGCCAACGGCTGAGGCAAGCCCGTGAAAGCGAACGTTTGAGGTCGCCCGAAAAAGAACTTACTGATGCGCCCACTGCCGTGCAGGATATACACGTTGCCGTTGGTGTCGATCTCCATATCCACCGCGTCAAAGAGGTCAGGGGTCACGTCGGTGAAGTAGCGTTGCGGTGTGGTGGTATAACCGCCGCTTCTGGCTTCATAGCGCCAGATTTCACCTGCACCGGCGTCGAGGATGTAGAGGTCGCGTTCGTAGAGAGCGATGGCACGCGGATCGCTCCAGGCCTCAAAGCCGGGCAGCAAGGTCGCCGAGAGGCCCACACTGGGCGAGTAAGTGATGAGCAGACCATTGCGCGAGAGCACCCCCAGCACATTGCGCTGGGGCGCACCGCTTTCCTCCATCCAGATCAGGTCGATCAGCCCACCGACGGCTTGATTGCTCGCCAGCTCCCCTTGGCGTGTGATGATCTGCGGGTTGGGGTTGAGGAGGCGCGTGCCGTTTTCGTCGAGGTCCTCGCGGTAGAGGATATCTTGGGCACTGTCAATCAAATAGATGTTCAGCCCTTGCACCACCGGCCCGCGCAGATAGGCCCCCGGCTCATAGGTGCGCAACAACGTCGGCGTGACGCGGGTGACGTGATCATACGAATCCAACACAGCCAACGCCTCGGCGCGTAGGTTGCCGATCTCTGCGCCATGGCGGCGGATCGCGGCAGCACGGTCAAGCAGGAAGAGAGCCGTCTCCCAATGCGGACGGGCCTCCGCTTGATTCTCTCCGGCAGCACGAGCAAGCTCTATTTCCCGCTGAGCCTCGCGCACCAGCTGCGCGTACTGCGAGGTTTGTCCGCGAAAACGGTAAACCGCCGTGGTGACCAGGGCAACGATCACCGTCACGGCCAACACTACGCCGATCTGCATGGGGGTGGAGAGCTGCCTATGCTGGGCAGGGATGTCCTCAGCCTCTCGCGCTGGCCATATCCGCTCCAACGCAAGGCGCACGCGGCCCACAAGAGCCGCCATACCGAGAGCGGCATTCCGCGCCAGACCCTGCGGCCTCTTTCTCACAAGCGGCAAGGGCGCAGCCGTGGCGGTGGGTTGAGATGCCTGCGGCGTAGACACGGCAGTTGTCGCAGCGCCAGACGTTGGAGCAGCAGACTGGCGACCTGCTGCGGTGTAATCGGGTGGCGGCGGGATGATGGGATGACGAGCGGGCGGTTGAGACAGTGCTTCTTCTGCACCTTCTGCCAGCGGTGCTACAAACTTGATCACCAGCGCCGTGCTGAACTGCCCGGCCACAGCCGCCAGATTGTTGAGCGCCGTATCTACCTCGCCGCTCTCCACGGCGTGCAGGAGCGTGCCGTCGCGCAGATGATTGAGCGAGGTATCGGCCAGCATGAGAAAATCATCGGCGCGGATGGAGCGGTGGTAAAAATGCACATCGGGTTCGGCTTCAACGCCCAGCCCACTGTCGAACTCCAGCTCGTCGTCAGCGGGCAGGCGCTCGACCTCCCCCTCGTGGATCAGAAAGCAACGAGCACCGCCCACCACAGCGATATAGACCTCTTGCTCGCGCAGGACGGCGCAGGCCAGTCCCACCGTGAGGGGGTCCGGACGCTGACGGTTGATCTCCAACAAGGCGGCGTTGGTGGCAGCGATAGCCTGACGCAGTGCCGCCGTGACGCTGCCGCCGACGCTGAAGAAGGTGCTGGAAAGGCGGCGGGTGAGATCCTCGTAGAACGAGGCGGGCTGGCGTTGTTCCTGACTTAGCGAGAGAAGGCCAAAAAAAGTGTCATGGTCGCGGCCACGCGCCGTGCGGCGGGGCGGTGGCATGGCCACCGCGCCCGGCGAGGCGGCGCGGATGGAACGCCCTCCCACGATGAAGAGATGGCCTACGAGCGCTTCAAGTTCGGCGTTGGACATGACCCCTCATCCGTGGCGAGGTTAGAGGACGCATCGCCAAGCATTGTACCTGAGAACGGGGCAGAGGAAAACCGAGATATGTGCCAGCGGGAGTTCGGCGCTCAAAAGGTGCAAGGCCTTACGCATCCTCTATGTCGCTATCGCCAGCAGCACGCATCTCGTCGTAGATCGCCTCTAGGCCTGCCTTGATGCGGCGCTGTACCTGATCGCGTGCCGATGCCGGATAGGGGAAGAAGTCCAGCAATTCGGGGATCAGCTGCCCCACCTCGCTGCGCTGCCCTCCGGCGCGGATCAGGCTGGCGATGCGCCGCCGCGCCATACGTAGGTACTCGGCAAGAGGCGCCGTATCGGAAGGAGCGCACACCTCCCCACGCCCGGGGACAATGGTCCAGTTGCTGTGGCGGCTCAAGCGCAGCAGGCGCAGCGTCTCCAGCCAAGCCTTGGATGCCCTATCGCTGATGTAAGGATGCTGCCCAACGATCACCGAGTCCCCGCTGAAGATGACCTTTTCTTCCTTGAGCACCACCCACAAGCTGCCCAATGTAGCGCTAGGCTTGCTTGTGAGTTCAATAGCACGCTCACCGCAATAAAGCGTCAGCGCTTGGCTGAAGGTGATCTGCGGGGCAACCGGCTTGAGGCTGGCCATCTGCATCATCTCATGGCCATTCTCGCTCAACTCCTCGGCGGCCTGAGCGATGTAGCTACTCCCCAGGGCAGTCATCTGCGCAGCAGCCGCCTGATGCGCTATCACCGGCGCATTGAACCAAGCATTGCCCACTACGCGGTCGCGGTGGGCGTCGGTGTTGATGAGATAGCAGATGGGTGCAGCCCTGACCTCTTGAAGGGCCGCCAACCAGCCCAGAGCGTCGCGGGGGCGGGGCGGCGCATCGATACACACCCATCCTGCGTCGGTCAGCACGGCACCTACCGTGATAGGGCCGCAATCTGTCGCGATATAAACGTTAGGGGCGATCTGCTTCATGGGATTTTCGCGCACATGCACCTGCTAACAAGATAAATTATGGCACGCGGACTTATGGCTCTGCAAAAAGGACACGCTCGGCAGCCTCCAACACGGCGTTGATCTGATCCGCGCTGGCTGCAACCCCGCCGCCCTGAGCAAAGTCGGGCCTACCGCCCCCACGTGCTCCGCCGAGCAAGGCCAGCGCCTGCTGGAGCGCCACGTTGAGATCGTATGGCAGATCGGCGCTACAGGCGAGGATCACCTGTGCTTTCTCACCTGCGGTGCCCAGCAGGGCCACCACATTCGGCGCCTCCACAAGGCGACCGGCAAGCGTGCGCAAGTCGCCCATATCGCGCCCCTCAAAAGCGGCCTTGACCACCCGCACCTCGCCCCGCCTTGTGGCGCGGGCTAGTAGGTGCTCTACTTCATAGGCGATAAGCTGAGCAGTGGCAGTTTTCAAGGCCCGCTGGGTAGCTTTGAGATCGGCACGCAGGCGGTTCAGCGCTTCTCCCACCTCGCGGTGGCTACAGGTCAGGTCGGCGGCAAGGCGGCTGAGAATGTCGTGTTTCTCATGATAGTCGCGCAGAGCGCGGCCCCCACAGCGGAACTCGACGCGCGTCTCTGCGCCGCGCTTTTCCAAACGGATGATCTTGATGATCCCAATCTGCCCCGTGCGAGTGACATGTGTGCCGCCGCAGGCGGTACGATCAAACCCCACGATGTCAATCACCCGCAGCCCGGCAGTGAGCAGATGGTCAGGCATGAGGCGCACGCGCACGCCTTCGGCCTCGTCAGGAGGGATCAACTGCACGAGGACAGGGCGATCCTCCCACACAATGCGGTTGGCGAACTCTTCAACCTGCTCCGCCACTTCGGGCGGAACAGCAGGCACATCCAGATCGATGGTAACGCTCTCATCGCCCAGGTGGAAGCCTACTGTGTGTGCGCCGGCTATCTGCTCAAAGGCACGCGTCAGGATGTGCTGGCCGGTGTGATGCTGCATATGGTCGAAGCGCCGCGCCCAGTCCACATGGCAGACGACCTCATTCCCATCGACCTCTTCCGCCAGCACGTGCACCACGGCGGCATCCTCCTCGCGGGCGAAGACATCCACCACCGCGGCCCCACCGATGGTTCCCACATCGTGAGGTTGGCCACCGCCGGTGGGGTAGAAGCAGGTGCGATCCAGCACTACAGCGGGCCGCCCATCGACGTTCAGGCGCTCCACCACCCGCGCGGTGAACTCGGTGAGGGAGGCGTCATTGTAGTAAAGCCGCTCGGTCATAGTCACCTACCTGTCTCACAAGGGGGGAAATCCTCCACGCGGCGCGGCCAGTCAGCGCTGTAGAAGAGCAGGTAGTCGGCCACATGCGCTGCCCAGTAGTCCTCGGTGTGGCTGCCCGTCGGATTCACGACGTACTGCGGCGTGATGCCGCGCCGTTCTAACCGACTGACAAAATCGCGCACGCCCACATCCACGTAATCTTGCTGGCCGTGATCGAAATACATCATCAGGTGCTCGATGTTGGGAGCGCTGTCCACCAAATTGTTGGGATTCTTCTCGGCGGGGGAGGCAGCCTCGTAGAAAAAGGGGCTATGGCCGCCTACACGGGCAAAGAGGTCGGGATGGCTGAGGGCGATCCAATAGGCCCAATACCCCCCGCGTGAAAGGCCGCCGATGGCACGGTGGGCTGCGTCACCCCATAGGCAATAGCGGCTTTCCAGGGTGGGGATCAGCTCCTGCACGATAACCTCCGGTAGCGGACCGGCGTCGTAGGCGTACTCTGCATCGTTGCCGTTGGGCATAACGATCACCAGCGAGGGGAGTGCGCCCTGCGCATAGCCTTGATCGGCGGCTTCATCAAGGCCGAGCTGGTCCCATTGGGAGTCGTTCATGACATCACTGCCGGGCACCAAGCCATGCAACATGATGAGATAAGGATAGCGCCGCTTGCTCTGAGCGTAGCAGGGCGGCAAGTAGATGCGGTAACGGAAAGCGCTGCCCGTGATCTGGCTCATTAGCGCATCGTGGATGATGACACCCTGCGTCTCAGTGCAGGCCAGCGGCGTCGGCGTGGAGGTAGGAGGCACGGGGGAGGCAGAAGGCAATGTGGGTGTGAAGGTGGGAATGGCGTTCACGGTCGAGGGCGGCGTAGCCGTCGGGGAAGGCAGGGCGGTCTCGACAGCAAGTGAACGATCCGCCGGACGGGTGGGGTAGTGCTCCGGCGTCAAATAGTAGCCGGGTTGGAGTTTTTCACACCCAACAGCACCCAACAAGAGGAAGGTGAAGGCCAACAGGCTCTGAAGGCTGCGGAATGCGCTCACGGGGCGGGATTATAGCCGCCCCACCGGACGAGGCGCAAGGTCTTGACCGCGCCTCGTCGACGCTCTTATAATAATGAACGGTCGTTCGTTCTCTTCTGGCGTGGAGGTGCGGATGGAAGGGGAAAAGCGTCTGCGTAGTGAACACACACGGCAAGCTATCCTTCATGCTGCCAAAGCGCTTTTCATCCAGTACGGCTACAACGGCACCAGTATGCGCCGCATCGCCCGCAAAGCAGGCGTCGCGCTGGGCGGTATCTACAACCACTTTGGGAGCAAAGAAGCAATCTTCCACGCCTTGCTGCGGGAGCACATGCCATATCCGCGCCTCATCGCCGCGCTGAACGAGATTCCCGACAACAACGGCCCGCAGATGCTCGCCGAGGGTTTCACCCGTGTGCAGGCTATTGCCTGCGAGTATGTGGACTTCTTTGCCCTCGCCCTGACGGATATGCGCGAGTTCCAAGGACGCACAGTGCGTGAGTTGGTGCGGGAGATGATTCCGGAATACATGCGCTTTCTGGCGCGCGCGCAGGCAGCGGGTGGTCTGCGTGAAGACGTCCCCCTCCCCATCTTCCTGCGCTTCATTGTCAGCGTGACGATCGGTTTCCTTGTCACTGCTCTGGTGGGATATGCAGGCGACGAACCGCTGCTGCCCGGGCTACCTACCGGCAGCGAGGCGCGTCGCCATATGATGCAGCTGCTGCTGGAGGGCATAGCCGCGCCGGAGGGCAAACGATGACGGCATGTACATTAGCCATCACCCGCAAGGAGTTCCTACGCATCAGCGCTACGTGCTGATCGTCATTCGAGGCATTGTGCTCAAAGGTGTGGAACCGCCTATTATCTGGCAGGAGGTGATCTCTCTGGCGGTTTTCAGCCTCGCCATGCTGGCAGCAGCCTCGGCGCACTTCCGCAAGAGCCTAGATTGAGGCAATGGGAGATGGAGCAACGCAACAACCGTAACGAGGTCATCATCGAGACCAAAGGGCTGCGCCGCACGTTCGGTAAGACGGTGGCCGTTGACAGCCTTGACATGACCATTTACCGAGGCGAGATTTTCGGGCTGGTGGGGCCGGACGGGGCAGGCAAAACGACCACCCTGCGCATACTGGCAGCCATCATGGACCCTACGGATGGCTGGGCGCGGGTCGCCGGTTACGATACACGACACAACGCGGAAGCGATCAAGGAGCACATCGGCTATATGGCGCAGACTTTCAGCCTTTACCGCGACCTTTCGGTGGAGGAAAACCTCGCCTTCTTCGCCGATGTATTCGGCGTACCGCGCTCCGTGCGCGGCGAACGCACCGAACGACTGCTGGAGTTCGCACGGCTGACGCAGTTCCGCCGGCGCCGTGCCGGGCAACTTTCGGGCGGGATGCAGAAAAAGCTGGGGCTGGCCTGCACGCTGATCCACGAGCCGCAAATCCTCTACCTTGATGAACCGACAACCGGTGTGGACCCCGTCTCACGCCGCGAGTTTTGGGACATCCTCGCCAGCCTGCACATGCGTGGCGTGACGATCGTGGTCAGCACGCCTTATATGGACGAGGCCGAACGTTGCTCGCGCGTTGGGCTGATGTATGAGGGGCGCCTCATTGAGTGCGATACACCAGCGGCCATCCGCCAGCGCGTGCCGGGCAAAGTGGTTCAGGTGCTCACCGATCACCGTCTCAAAGCGCGGGACATCCTGCGCCGCACAGCGGGGATCAATGAGGTGCAGTCCTACGGGCAAATGCTACACGTCTTTGTGGATGAAGTGGAGAGCGGCCAGCGCCTCATCCGCGAAGCTCTAGAACGCGGCGGGGTGCATATAGCGCAGATGCGAGAGGTGGAGCCGCGCGTCGAGGAAGCCTTCATTTCGCTCATCCGGCGGCGCATCGCCGGAGCAGAGAGGAGGACAATCGCCCTGCGGAGGGAAGCGGATGCAGCACACGGCTGAACGTCAGCAAGGGATGGCCCCTTCCGCCGAGGAGAACGGGTATGCCATCGCCGTCGAGGGGCTGACCAAGGACTTCGGCAGCTTCCGCGCGGTAGATCACATCACCTTCAGCGTGCCACGCGGGCAGATTTTCGGCTTTCTGGGGCCGAACGGCTCCGGCAAGACGACCACCATCCGTATGTTGCTGGGGCTGCTGCACCCCACGGCTGGCCGGGCGTTGGTGCTGGGCTGCGACGTGACCCGCTATCCGGAGCGTGTCCGCCCGCGCTTGGGATATATGTCGCAGCGTTTCAGCCTCTACGACGACCTGACGGTGATTGAGAACCTGCGTTTCTACGGTCGCACCTACGGCCTGCGCGGCGAACGCCTGCGGGAGCGCATCGCCTTTGCTGTGGAGATGGCGAACCTGAAAGGCCGTGAGCGCGAACGCACGCGCAACCTCTCTGGTGGATGGCGGCAGCGCTTGGCGCTGGGTACGGCTATTTTGCACCAACCGGAGCTTGTCTTTCTGGATGAGCCGACGGCAGGTGTGGACCCCGTCTCGCGGCGGGCCTTCTGGGACCTGCTGTACGAAATCAGTGCACAAGGGGTGACCATCTTTGTGACCACCCACTATATGGATGAGGCGGAGAACTGCGAAGAACTGGCCTTCATCCACGAGGGACGTATCATCGCACGCGGCTCACCGCAGCACATTAAAGACACCATGATGCAGGGGCAGGTGCTGGAGTTGACGCCCAACGATTCGGCGCGGGCGGTGGCCGTGTTGCGAAGCGCCCAACAGCAAGGCCTGCTGCCGTTGGAAGAAGTGGCGCTTTATGGGATGCAGCTACACCTTATCGGGCCGCAGATGGAGCGGCACATCGGCACAATCAAGAGCTTGCTACGGCGTGAGGATATTGACCCCGGCCCGATGATCATCATTGCGCCTTCGCTGGAGGATGTCTTCATCTCCTGTGTGCGGCGTGAGGAATAAACCGAGACCACCTGAACAGGAAGCAGCATGGACAGACGCAAGCGCATCATTAGCGGAGCGGTTATCGGCGTGGCGCTGCTGGCAGTAGCCATCGCGGTCGGCACCGGCGCGGGTATCCACAAACGGCTCTTTGCACGGCCGGGAGCAGGAACAGCCCCACTCGGTGGCGAATTGATAGCCTCCGGCTTTATCGAGGCTGAGGAAATCGAGATCGCTGCTGAGTTGGGCGGGCGTGTGACAGAGCTACCGTTTGAGGAGGGAGACGAGGTCAGCGCAGGCGATAAGCTCGTGCAGCTGGATACCTCTCTGCTGGAGGCGCAACGTGATGCAGCGGCAGCCCGGCTTGCTATCGCCATTGCCCAGCGCGACCTGCTGAAAGCAGGTGCCCGCGAAGAGGCCATCCGTCAGGCCGAGGCGCAGGTAGCGGTCATGCAGGCAATGGTTGAGGCAGCGGACGTCGCCCTGACCGAGATGAAGACGGTCGCCGCCAACCCACAGGATGTGGCAGTGCAGGTCGCCGAGGCCGAAGCGCAGGTCGCCGCTGCGCGGGCGCAGCTCCACGCCGCTGAGGTGCAGGTAGTCATCGCCCGGCGCTCCAAGGAAATTTACGAGGATACCGGAGCGCAGATAGAGCGCCTACAATCCATGTACGGCGAGGATATACCAGTCCCCGCCTTCTCGCTGGACGCCGTGCTTTCCCCTCAGCGCTACGAAGCAGCGCTCACCCATCTGGCCGATGCCCAAGCTGCGCTGAACAGCGCCCAGAACCTGCTTGCTGCGCTGCGCGGCCTGCAGAGCGACCCCCAGCAGCTGCAGGCCAAAGTGGTGGAGGCGCAAACGGTACTGGATACCGCCCAAGCCGAGCTGGAAGGAGCGCAGGCACAGTTGGATCGGTTGAGGGCTGGCCCCACTGCCTCCGATCTCCAAGCCGCAGACGCGCAAGTGGAGGAGGCACAAGCCGCGTTGAGCGCCATCGAGATGCAGATCGAGCGTATGGCGCTTTATGCCCCTACCAGCGGCGTGATATTGGAACAGCCCATCCACGTGGGCGAGCTGGCCGTCCCGGGCGTGCCGTTGGTCACGCTGGCCGATCTGGATGAAGTGCGGTTGACGGTGTACATCACCGCCGAGCAGCTAGGCCGCGTGTCGCTTCATCAGCACGTGACAATCAGTGTCGACTCGTTTCCCGAGCGGACGTTTGAGGGCACGGTGGTCTTCATCTCCGACGAGGCGGAGTTCACACCGCGCAACGTCCTGACCCGCGAGGAGCGCGTCAATCTTGTCTATGCGGTACGCATTGCGATCCCCAATCCCGATCACGCCCTGAAGCCCGGCATGCCTGCCGATGTACGCTTCAGGCAATGAGAGACATCAAGCAATGGCCGAACACAAACGCTTCTTCATCCCCTTTCTGCATCTGCTGGCGCTGAGCATGGCCATCGCGGCCTGTTCGGCGGATGCGCTGCCGGAAATCGCCGCTGCGAATGGGGAAACTTCCGCCGCATTGACGGCGAGCGGTTTCCTAGAAGCGGAGGAGGTCAGTGTGGTGGCGGAAGTCAGCGGACGTGTAGAGGCTGTGCTGGTGGACGAAGCCGATGCCGTCACAGCAGGGCAGGTGATGGTACAGCTGGACGACGGCCTCCTCCAGGCGCAGCGCCTGCAGGCGCTGGCTGCTGTGGAGGTGGCCAGAGCCAACCTCAACAAACTGCTGGAGGGACCGACGAAGGAGGAGATCGCAGCGGCTAAAGCGGCGATCGATCGAGCGCGGGCGGCGCTGGAAGGGGCTAGACGCGCCTCAGATCAGGCATGGGACGCTGCCAACAACCCCCGCGAGGTCAGCGTGCAGATCGCGGCAACCCAACTGGAAGTAGATCAGTACCGCCAGCAGCTGGACGACCTACAGGCTCAGCTCGCCGAGAAGCAGAAGGAGATGGAGATCATCTGGGACGACGATCCGCAGGACGAAACGCGCATCGAATTCTTGCGTTACGAGATGGAGCTACTGCGGGCGCAGATCGCAGCGGCGCAGGCGCTCTACGACGGCGCCCGCCGCAAGCTGAGCCTGCTGCAATGGCAGTATGGGCAGCCGCTGGCGCTCATTGCGCAGGCACGCCAAGCAGAGGCGCAGATACCGGTGGCCGAAGCCCAGCTGGCGCTGGCGCAGGCGCAGTATGATGCGCTGGTGGCCCCACCCCGCCCCCAAGAGATTGCCATCGCCGAAGCACAGGTGGACTTGGCCGAAGCACAGGTGGCGCTGATCGACGCCCAGATCGCACGGCTCTCGCTGCGCGCCCCCATAGACGGTGTGGTGACGACACGCGCTATTGCGGTCGGCGAGACGGCCTCGGCGGGCGTGCCGTTGCTGACCATCGCCGACCTGCGCACGCTGAAGCTGGTGATTTATATTCCGGAGACGCAGATCGGGCGCGTGCGGCTGGGCGCTCCAGTGATGGTCACGGTGGACGCCTACCCCAACGAGCGCTTTGAGGGCGAGGTGACGCGCATCGGGCGGGAGGCCGAGTTCACCCCGCGCAACGTGCAAACCGAGGAAGAGCGCGTGGACCTCGTCTTTGCGGTGGAAGTACGCCTGGACAACCACGATGGGCGGCTTAAGGCCGGTATGCCCGCCGAGGCGACGATCCAGACGGGAGGGTAAGGTGCATCCGAGAACTCACAAGCCCCATCTCCTATGCCGAGGGCATCACTGTGGAGGATTGACACGGAAGGGCACAGCCTCGCTCTGCACCACCGACCCATCGACCAGCCGCCCTACCGCGCTGACGGTATGTTCGCCTACCTCCAGCGTCCAGTAAGCCTCAAAGGGCGGGCTAGCGAGCGTTACGAGCGGCGTGCCGTCTATGTAGAGCGTCACGTCGTGCAGGCCCGGTGGCCCCACCGCCGCAATACGAATCTGCTGGGCTTCACGCGGCAGGGCCGCATCAAGCCGATAGATGGTCTGAGCATCCGGGGCAACGATGGTCAACACGTTGCGCTTCTCGTTTTCGCCGTGCTCTGGCGCAGCCTGTGCGAACGCATCCGGCAACAGCGGCAGACCCTCACGGCGTGCCCAGTCATGAGCTTGTGGCGGCAGATCGAGGAACAGGCGCTCAGCGCGACGCTCCGGCGGTGTGGACTCATCGGCAGGCAGGCCGGTCAGTACGTCCACCGTCACGCGGTGGTAGATGGTGTCGTATTCGGTCGGCTCCGTGCCCTTGATAAACCACTCGCGGCGTGTGTAGGGGCAATCCGGCGTAGGCAGCTTGCCGGAGAGCGCACATATCTCTACCTGCACGAGGCCTTCTGGGCGCTCAAACTCCAGCTCTGGCTGACCACGCAACACGGTGCGCATGAATTGGTGCCAGATCGGCCCGGCCCCGCTCACCCCGCTGATGTTCACCATCGGGGTGTTGTCGGCGTTGCCCACCCATACGCCAACGACAAGGTTGGGAGTATATCCTATCGTCCAGTTGTCACGGAAGTCGGTGGTGGTGCCGGTTTTCGCCGCCGCCGGACGGCCGATCTGTAGGATGCTGTGCGTGGTAAAAGAGGGCGCGCGCGCCAGGTTGTCGCTCAAGATGTCGCTGATCAGCCACGCCACACGCTCATCCATCACCTGCTCACCCAGCCCGCTGCGCTGTGAAAAGAGGACGTTCCCCTGAGCGTCCGTCACATCGAGGATCAGCACCGGCTCAACCATATACCCACCGTTGGCAAAGGCGGCATAAGCGGCCACGAGTTCCAGCAGACGCACCTCTCCACCGCCCAGCGTCAGGGAGAGGTCGTAGTTTGCGGGGTTGGTCAGCGTGCTGATGCCCAAGCGGCCCAGAAAACGCAGCAGGTTATCCACCCCCACCGTGTGGAGGGCGATCACCGCCGGAACGTTGAAGCTGGAGGCCAGCGCCTCGCGCACCAGCACCGGGCCATGCTCCTGCCGATCGTAGTTGACGGGCACGTAAGCAAACCCTTCGCGGGTGACGAACGAGGTACGCACATCCAGCAGCATGGTGGCCGCCGTCCAAGGTTCGGGCCGTGTGGGATCAAGCGCAATGGCGTAGGTGAAGGGCTTCATCGTTGAGCCGGGCTGGCGCGGCGCCAGCGCCATGTTGATCGCCCCGCTGATCGTCGTGTCAAAATAATCGGGGCTGCCCAGCATAGCCAGCACCTGCCCGGTATGGGGGTCAAGCGCTACCAGTGCGGCATCGTGGGCGTTGTGGGGAGGATCGCCCGGCTGCGGTGTGTTGAGCAGCTGCAGATGCCGCCGTGCGATGCGCTCTGCTGCCCGCTGCCAGTCCAGATCAAGCGTGGTGCGCACTTCCAACCCGCCCGCATAGAGCACCTGCGGCGGCATCATCTGCTCCAGTTGGGCGTAAACGGCCATCACAAAGTGCGGAGCCTCGATCGGGTAGCGTTCGGCGGCGAAGGCCAGCGGTTCGCGTTGGGCAGCGGCAGCCTGCGCGGCGTCAATCATCCCTGCCCTCACCATCAATCCCAGCACGACGGCCTGCCGTTCTTTGGCCGCTTCGGGGTTGGAGAGCGGGTCATAAGCAGCAGGCGATTGCGGTAGACCGGCCAGCAGGGCACACTCGGCCAGATCGAGGTCACTCACCGCCTTGCCGAAGTAGGCACGCGCTGCCGCATCAATGCCATAGGCCAAGTTGCCGTAGTAGGTCTGGTTGAGATAGAGGGCCAGGATTTCATCCTTGCTGTAGCGGCGGGCCAGCCGCCAGGCGAGGATGCTCTCGCGCAGTTTGCGCTCCAGCGTGCGCTCGGCACGCTCCTGCGGGTCCAGCAGCAGATTGCGGGCCACCTGCTGAGTGATGGTGCTGCCACCGGAGACGATCTCCCCGCCGTGCAGGTTGATCCACACGGCACGCACGATGCCACGCAGGTCCACGCCCGGGTTGTGGTAAAAATTGGCGTCCTCGGTGGCAATGGTGGCATCCACACAAGCCTGCGGGATGGCCTCCAGCGGCACGACGGTGTGCCGCCCCGCCTCTTCGCCGATTACCTCATAGAGCAGGCGTCCCTTGCGGTCGGTGATGCGGATAGAAGGGGTGTGCAGGCCCGCGCTCAGGTCGTTCACGTCCGGCAGATCGGTGAACAACCACGCTCGCACGCTGGCTACCACACCGCCCAGCAAGACGACCAGCAACGCTGCGGCGATCGGCAGTGCACGTATCTTTGCGCTGTGACTTATGCGTCGCATACTTGGACTGTATACAATGCCTATCGCCCCCGCAGCAGGACGAAGCAGTTGGCCTCACTGCCCGCTGCTGGGTGTAAAGACCAGCCGATAGGTGCGCATCACCGATTGGCCGGAAGGCGTCTCGCAGGCGTTGGCTTCCAACCCTACCACCGGCTGGCCCAGCCCCACCAGCGTCACGCTGTAGACGAGGTTAGGCTGCATCTCAAAGTCCGCGTAGCCGAGGTTCACATCGGGTTTTAGGCCGGTGTAGAAGCGCTCTGCGCCGCCCGCCCACTCTACCAGCACCTCTACCGCTGGGACCCCCTGCCCCGCCTCGTCATAGACGTAAACCTCAATGCGGCCATGCGGAGCGTCGTCCTCGCAGACGATGGCCCGTTCACGCAAGCTAAACGCTGTGTTGGGGATAGGCACAGGCGTAGGCGAAGGCGGCTCCGGTGTGGGGGTCGGCGTGAGGGGAGTGGGCGAAGGCGTAGGGCTGGGCATGGCCTCAAAGGTGGGGGTGGCCGTCGCCAGCGAGGTGGCTATGGGCGCAGCCGGCGAGCTAGAGAAGACCTCGGCAGCCAGCGGGCTGGTTCCTAGCGCCTCCGCCAGCGCGGTGAGCGCCCGCACTTGCTCAATAGGAGCGCCACCGAGGAAGGCAGCATCGGCTTGCTCCGCCACCATCTGACCGACATGGCGCACACCTAGCGCGTTGAGCCGGGCGCGGGCACGCTCAAGGTCTTTATCTTGCAGATAGGCCTCGCTGACCAGCAGGATGTAGGCCTGCCGATCCGCGGAGTGCAGGCGATCCGGCGCGACATCCACGTAGGTTACGGGATCGAGGAACCAAGCGTAGACGAGGCCACCGATTAGCCCCAGCGCCAGCCCGACAATGAGCATCACCCAGGGGAAGCGTTCTTCAGGATTGTGCATCGGCTACGGCTCGGATGGCGGAGGGGGGATGTAGGGTAGCATGGGAGGAGTAGTGTAGCCGAAGTGCGCGGCGAGGCGCACCAGATGGCGGATATCCTGCGGACTGCGCCCTTCCGCGATGTAGCGCTCAGCCAGCCGCGCCACGTAAGCCGCCGGATCGGGTTGCGCCAACCGCCCCAGCCGCGCCTCGGCCAGGTCCCAATCGCCGTTGAGCGCATAGGCAGCACCGACCATCACCGTATAATCGGCCATGTAGTCGGGGTGCAAGCGGTCAAAGCCCACGCTCACATCCTGAACGGGCGCCAGCCAACCGATGGCCACACCGATCAGTGCGCCTATGCCCAGCCCGATCAGCAGCGCCAGCAACTTGGTGCGCAAGGCTCTCTCTCCCACGCAGAGCTCAGAGTCACGCGGCGATATTCTACTATGTAGGGAGCGGGGTGTAAAAACCGAGGCCCTGCTTGCGCTGCAGGGCCTCTTGGATGCCGGAGGTGGGAGTCGAACCCACACGCCGCAAGGGCACGCGATTTTGAGTCGCGCGCGTCTGCCTGTTCCGCCACTCCGGCCTGCGCATAGTATACGACGCTCCAAGTAGGGCGTCAACCTTTTTGCGGGGTCACCGCGAGCTGCCTCTGCTCTCTCCGCGTGCTCCGAGGTGAAATTCTTTTTGCCCGTGCCCGATCTCTGATACAATCAGGCGCATGGCTTTCCGCTCTCCAAGGGCAAAAGGCTTTCTCCCCCTTCCCTCCATGCAGAGAAGGAGAGAAAGCCGGCAGGGACGGAGGGCGAGGCCGGGAAGCAGCTGACGATGGACGAAGCAGCGCTGATCCAAGCCGCCCAGAGCGGCGATGTCAACGCCTACAACACGCTGGTCCTGCGCTATCAGGAACAGGCGTTTAACGTCGCCTACCGCATTATGGGTGACAGCGACTCCGCCGCTGACGCCACGCAAGAGGCGTTCATCTCGGCGTTCCGCGCCATCCACCGTTTTCGGGGTGGCTCGTTCAGAGCGTGGCTGCTGCGCATCGTGACCAATGCCTGCTACGATGAACTTCGCCGCCGCAAACGTCGCCCCAGTGCCTCGCTGGAAGCGCTCTACGTAGAGGACGCCTCGCCAGAGCCACAAGGATCGCTTGCCAGCCACACCGAGCATCCCGAAAATTACGTGCAACGCATGGAATTGCAGGCTGCTATCATGAACTGCCTGCAGGCGCTCTCCGAGGATCAGCGGGTGATTGCCGTCCTCTCCGATATCGAGGGTTTCAGTTACGAGGAGATCGCCCGCATTGTCGGCGTGGCGCTGGGGACGGTCAAATCGCGCCTCAGCCGCGCCCGCAGCAGCCTGCGCGATTGCCTGCAGGGGTTCGGGGAACTCCTGCCCGCCGAGTATCGTTCTAAGAGAGAAGGGAAGTGGGGCTGACAACGCCGTAGGCGCAACGTTATAGCCTCCGGTTTTGATAGGTAGCCAATGGCCGCACCGATTAGTGAGCGCGATCTGATCCAACTGAATGCCTACCTCGATGGCGAGATGAGCGCCGAGGAGCGCGAGGCGTTTGAGCGCCGCCTAGCGCAGGACGCCGCTCTGCAGCGCGAACTGGAAGCACTGCGGGCAACGGTAGCCCTGCTGCATATGGCCGAGCGCGTGCCTCTGCCACGCAGCTTCACCCTTGACCCCGCCGTCTATGGTCGGCAGGTGCGCCCAAGCTGGATGCAACGCCTGCGGACAGCCCGCCCGATGACGTTCGCCGCGGCCGGTGCACTGATCGTTATAGCCCTTGTTGTCGGTGTGCTGCTGTGGAATTCAGTAGCATGGTTCGGTTCGCCCACGATGGTGGCGATGGAAGCCGCGCCGGTGCAGACGGAAGAGCCACCCGCCGAGATGATGGCTGCCCCTGCCGAGGAAGCCGCTGCGCCCGAGGTCGGCGCGGCAGCCGTTGAAGGTGCGATGGAAGAGGAGGCCGTCAGTGAGGGCGGGCCGCTGGCCACCGAACAGCCCGGCTTTGCCGATCGGCTCCCCGCAGGCAGCCCCACCCCGGCAGAGGAAACCCGCATGGCACCGCCATCGGCAGGGGGTATCACGCCCCCCGCCGCCGAAACGTTGGCCGAGGGCCTGACAGCCACTCCCGAAGTGGAAGCCGCCGTACCGGCTCAGGAAGGCACCCTGCAGGTCATGCCGGGCCAACGCGCTACCGAAGAAGCCAAGGTGAGCGCTCCGGCGGGCGGAGTGCCCCTTGTGTGGGCGCTCGGAGTGGGGGCAGCCCTGATCCTGCTGATTGCCGCCTTGGCTGTCATACGTCTGGTACGGAAACGCCCCCAGCGATGAACGATCCTTTACGCATGAACTACTGTCCGCAGTGCGGTCAGCCTCTCACCAATGCTTTCCGTTTTGGCAAGGAGCGCCGCGTCTGCACTGCCTGCGGTTTCATCCATTTTCGCGATCCCAAAGTGGCAGCGGTGGTCTTCATCGTTGAGGATGGCCGTGTGCTGATGGTGCGCCGCTCGGTAGACCCACAAATGGGCAAATGGGCGCTGCCGGCAGGCTACATCGATTACGGCGAGGACCCCCGCGACGCTGCCGTGCGGGAAGTGCGTGAGGAAACCGGTTTGGAGATTCGCATTACTCGCCTGATAGACGTGCTGGGGCCGGACATGGCAGGCGAAGGCTCGGCTACTATAGTCATCCTCTTTGAGGCGCAGGTTATCGGCGGCACGCTCACCGCACAGGACGACATTGACCGCGCCGTCTTCTTCGCCCCGCACGAGATCCCGCACGACGAGATCGCTTTTGAAAGCACACGCTTGCTGCTTGCACGCTGGCTGGAAGGAGAGCGTCGCTAGGGGAGCAGCCTCACCGCGAACGCTGCCGCGCCGCTGCCTGCGGAAAATCGGGGGGCATGAAAACCCGCCAGTAGAGGTCGGCTAGGCGTGGGGCGAACACGCTGGCGTACCCACCCAGCGTCTCCAACCACCCGATGTTGACCTCCGGCAGGCCCAGCAAGATGCCTTCCACCGTGCGGCGGGCGACGCGCTGCGGGGGGATCATAGGAAACCCCATGCGCCGATACACCGGCCCGATGGCGGTGACCATCTCCGTATCGGCAAAGCCCGGGCTGACGGTCAGCACGCGCACGCCCGTACCGGCCAACTCGCGGCGCAGCCCTTCGCTGAAGCCAATCACCCCGTGCTTGCTCGCTCCGTAGGCGACGAAGTAGGGTTCAGCATGGCGCCCGGCCTGTGAGGCCACATTGACGATCCACCCCTCCCCACGCTTCAGCATGATGGGAAGAACCATCTGCGTCAGACGCATGGCCGCTAGTAGGTTGACCTCCATTTGGCGGCGCAGCGACTGGGGGTCCAGATCAGTGAAAGCACCCCCAATGCGCACGCCCGCGTTGTTGACCAAAATGTCCACGTGGCCGAAGCGCTCCAGCGTCGCCGTCACAAGGTGCTCCAGATGCGCCTCATTGGTCACGTCGGCGGGGACGGTCAGCACGTCGCCGCATAGAGGGATGGCCCGACACTCGGCGGCCACTGCCTCCAGATCGTCCCTATGACGTGCCGCTAGCACGAGCGAAGCACCACGCTGCGCAAAAGCGTGGGCCAGTGCACGTCCGATTCCCCGCGAGGC
>DAOTYL010000330.1:0-8525 GCA_034434955.1 Anaerolineae bacterium
GAGACAGTGCGGCTGTGGCGAGTGACAAATGGCATCCTACTGCACACGCTGGAGGAGCACACTGGTGCGGTGTGGGGTGTAACTTTCTCGCCGGATGGGACGCTGCTGGCCTCAGGGTCGGATGATGGCGCAGTGGTGCTGTGGCAAGTGACGGATGGCACCTTGCTGCGCATTCTGGCGAGCCACCCTGCCGGCGTAGCAAGCGTGGCTTTCAGCCCTGACGGGGAAACACTGGCCTACGGCCTGTTTGACGGCAATATATCGTTGCAGCAAGTCTCCGACGGCTCCTTGTCGCGGGAGCTGCTGCAAATGGCTCCTGTGCGGGATGTATCTTTCTCGCCGGATGGGGACGTGCTGGCCACGGCGGGATCGTGGGATAACTCCGTGCGGCTGTGGGGTCTAGGGGAGCAGCCCATCTCGCTGCCGGCGCCACCCCCGATGGTGCCCACCCCTGTTGCTACAAGTGCTCCTCCGACCCAGCCTGCGGCCGTTTCCACTTTTTTACCCACTGCCACACCCACCCTTGCGCCCGCCCCGCCTACTGCTACATCTGCCCTGCCGCTTGGCGGAACCCCGTCCGGCCAGATCGGCACGCCGGTGCGGTGCGCCAATCTGTTTGAGGTCTCCGTAGTAGGCCCCCCTCGCTTCGCCGAGACGATCTACGATGAGCAGGCGCAGGGCATCTTCCTCATTGTCGAGCTTCAGATCGCCAACCTCACAGGCGCAACATACGATACACTGTGGGAGGAAGACTACGAGGTGCTCGGCTCTGTGAACGGGCGGGAAATGCGCTTCCCGGCCTCGTTTGGTGCATCCTTTGACCTATACTGGGACAACCAAGACAGGCCAAACTTCATCTTCTTCACCGACGATGTCCCAGCCGGCGCTCCTTACACGACAATGGTAGCCTTTGATGTCGATCCCAGCGGAACAGACTGGATGCTCTTGTTCCACCCGGACACTTGGGATGGCAGTTCGGATTGTAGCGTCGCCATTCTTCTCCAGTAAAAAACCAGGGCGCTTTGCTGGCGCAAAGGTTGCGCTGGATGGTACAGACATCCTAGAAAAAGCAATTTGACATTTCGGCGGTTTCTGCTATAAATCCATACACCGAGTTCCCAAGGCGCCCGCTTTAGGTAACATTGGCGCACCTGCCGCAAGCACTCCACTCAGCGCGAATGTGCAGAGTTCGTTTCGGTTTAGTGCCCTGCAAGGATTTGCAGGCGCATTGCCTATAACTAAAGCGTGATGGTCTGCGCGGGGTGACAGCGCTGTTGAACACTGCCGGGGCAGGTAGCCCACAATCCTGTGAGGATGCCCTAACGCCAGAACATTTCCCCATCTGTATAAAGGGTTTTCAAACGAAGAGCGCAGATGAGCGAAGAAAGCCTTATACCTACCGTTCGTCTTGGCCGCAACGGCCTGGCCGTTAGTGCTATCGGCGTAGGCACCTGGGCCTGGGGCGACCGTATGCTGTGGGGCTACGGGCGCAGCTACGGCGATGCCGATCTGCAAGCCGCCTTCCAAACCAGCATCCGCGCGGGCGTTACCTTCTTTGACACGGCGGAAGTGTACGGCATGGGGCGCTCCGAGCGGCTGCTGGGGGAATTCATCCGCACGGCGCAGAGCAGCGTGACTGTAGCAACCAAGTTCTTTCCCTTCCCCTGGCGGTTAGGTCGAGGGGCAGTGGTGCAGGCACTGCGCCGCAGCCTCAAACGGCTGGGGCTGCCGCAGGTCGACCTCTACCTGATCCATTGGCCTACACCGTTGGTGTCGGTGGAGACACTGGCGCAGGGGCTGGCCGATGCGTTAGAAGCGGGGTTGACCAAGGCGGTGGGCGTCTCTAACTTCAACGTCCAGCAGATGCGCCGCGCCCATGCGGTGCTGGCCGCACGCGGTGCGACGCTGGCCTGTAATCAGGTGGAGTATAGCCTGCTGGCACGCAGGCCGGAGCGCAACGGCCTATTTGACCTCTGCCGCGAGCTGGGCGTCACGCTCGTCGCCTACAGCCCGCTGGGGATGGGGCTGCTCTCTGGCAAGTACACAGCAGACAATCCCCCGCCCGGCGTGCGCGGACGTCGCTATAGCCGCGACCTGTTGATCCGCATCCAGCCGCTAATCGCGCTCCTGCGCGAGATCGGCGCAGCACACGGGGGGAAATCTCCTGCACAGGTAGCGTTGAACTGGGTTGTCGCCAAAGGGGCTTTGCCGATCCCCGGCGCCAAGAATGCCCGTCAGGCTGAAGAGAATGCCGGAGCGGTCGGTTGGTTGTTGGACAGCGGTGAGGTTGCCGCGCTGGACGCGGCCAGCCAAAACCTGTGAACTTTATCCTCTTTCTCTGACGGTACAAGGGCTAATATGAAGGAACTGAATATAGCCGAACTAGAAGCCATGACGTTGGCAGAGTTGCGCGATCTGGCGCGTGAGGTTGGCATTGCGGGATACAGCCGCCTCAAGAAGCAGGACCTGATTGTAGCGCTCCTGCGCCATAAGGCTGAACAGCAAGGCTTTGAGCTGCGCGGTGGTGTGCTGGAGATCATAGATGACGGCATCGGTTTCTTGCGCTCACACAACTACCTGCCCGGCCCAGAAGATATCTACGTCAGCCAGACGCAGATCAAGCGCTTTGGCCTGCGCACAGGTGACATGGTCATCGGGCAAGTGCGCCCGCCCAAAGAGAACGAGAAGTACTATGGCCTGCTGCGCGTGGAGTCGGTTAACGGCCTTGATCCGGAGATGGCCAAGTACCGTCCCACCTTCGAGCAGCTGACGCCCATTTTCCCCGATAAGCGCTTCGATCTGGAGACCAACCCGCGTATCATCTCCACGCGCCTGCTCAACCTCATTGCACCCATCGGGCGAGGACAGCGCGGCCTGATCGTCTCCCCGCCCAAGGCCGGCAAAACCACCGTGCTGAAGGAGATCGCCAACGCCATCAGCCACAATTATCCTGAAGTGCACCTCATGGTGCTGCTCATCGGTGAGCGTCCGGAGGAAGTAACCGACATGGATCGCTCGGTGGAGGCCGAGGTGATCGCCTCTACCTTTGATGAGACGTGGACCAATCAGGTGCGTGTCAGCGAGATGGCGTTGGAGCGTGCCAAGCGGCTGGTGGAGAGCGGCAAGGATGTAGTGATCCTCATGGACAGCATCACGCGCTTGGCCCGCGCCTACAATCTGGTGGTGCCGCCCAGTGGACGCACGCTCTCTGGCGGCCTGGACCCCAGTGCCCTGTACCCGCCCAAGCGTTTCTTTGGCGCTGCCCGCAACCTTGAGGAAGGTGGCTCGCTGACCATCATCGCCACGTGCCTTGTGGATACCGGCTCGCGCATGGACGACGTGATCTACGAGGAGTTCAAGGGCACGGGCAACATGGAACTGCACCTCTCGCGCAAGCTACAGGAGCGGCGTATCTTCCCCGCCTTTGACATCGAGCGTTCCAGCACACGCCGCGAAGAGCTGCTGCTCGGCCCCGATATCCTGCAGCGTGTCTGGCTGCTGCGCCGTATGTTGGCCCAGATGACCGCCCCGCCGCCCAACGGCGCTGGCATGGACCCCACGGCAGCCACCGAGGCCATGCTGGATCAGTTCCGCCGCACCGAGACCAACGCCGAGTTCTTGGAGATGCTGACTCAGCAGTCCTTCTGATGCGCTGCCCACCATTGTCCCTCCCGACGGGTCGTCTTCGCACGGCCATGCACGGCCCTAAGGTTGCGCTATAATCAACCGTAGTCTATCGGCGCGAAGGGATCGCTATGCCTGAAGATGGCCCTGAGGAGCGTGTTGTCTCCGGCAGGAAGCAAGCGGACGAGATTATCAACATCGACGCTGCGCTGCGCCCGCGCACGTTGGATGACATCTACGGGCAGGATGCGCTCGTTGAGCGACTGCGCATCCTCATTGAGGCGGCCAAGGCACGTGGGGAGTGTCTTGACCACATCCTCTTTTACGGGCCGCCCGGGCTGGGCAAAACCTCCCTCAGCCACGTGATGGCCCATGAGATGGGGGTCAACATCCGCGTCACCTCTGGCCCGGCCATCGAACGTGCCGGCGATCTGGCGGCTATCCTCACCAACTTGCGTCGCGGCGATATCCTTTTCATCGACGAGGTGCACCGCCTCGGGCGGGCGGTTGAGGAGGTGCTGTATCCGGCCATGGAGGACTTCGCGCTGGATATTGTGATCGGCAAGGGGCCGAGTGCCCGCAGCATCCGCCTCAAGCTGCCGCGCTTCACGGTGATCGGCGCCACGACACGCCTCGCACTGATGACCGCACCGCTACGGGCGCGTTTTGGCGCCATCTTCCGCCTCGACTTTTACAGCGAGGAAGCCCTGCGACACATTATCGAGCGTGCGGCGAGGCTGCTGAACGTGCCGATTGAGCCGGAGGGCATCCACGAGATCGCCAAACGGTCGCGGGGCACGCCGCGCGTGGCGCTGCGCCTGTTGCGCCGCGTGCGCGACTACGCACAGGTACGCGCCGACGGCACGATCAACAGCGTGGTGGCGCAGGAAGCGCTGAACCTCATGGAAATCGATGAGCTGGGGTTGGATGACATCGATCGGCGCGTGCTGCGCACCATCATCGATAAGTTCGGCGGGGGGCCGGTAGGATTGGAAACCATCGCTGCGGCGATCAGCGAGGAGGCCGACACCATCATGGACGTGTACGAGCCGTATCTGCTGCAGCTGGGCTTCATCGAGCGCACTGCACGCGGGCGTGTGGCGACCTCCCGCGCCTATCAGCATCTGGGCTATGAGGACAACCGCGCCAACCAGCCGCGCCTGTTCTGAAGTGAGGATATGTTTCAGTTTGAATCGCTGGCCAAGTGGCTGATCGTTTTCGGGCTGGGCATCGCCGCCTTCGGTGTGCTGCTCTTTCTGCTGGGGCGCATCCCGCTGTTGGATCAGTTCGGCAGACTGCCTGGCGACATCCGCTGGCAGAGCGCTGACGGGCGCGTCACATGTTTGGTGCCCATCGTTAGCTCGATCTTGCTCAGCCTGATCCTGACGGTGGTGCTCAACATCATCGTGCGGTTGCTGAACCGCTGATAAGGGATGAAGACCAGCGACTTTGAGTACTACCTGCCGCCGGAACAGATCGCCCAGACGCCTGTAGAGCCGCGAGATGCGGCACGGTTGATGGTGCTCAACCGCGCTGACGGAAGCATTGCCCATCGGCATTTCCGCGATATTGTGGAGTACATCCACGCGGGCGATGTGCTGGTCTTCAACCAGACGCGCGTCATTCCGGCGCGGCTGCACGGGCGTAAAGTCCCCAGCGGGGGGCGGGTGGAGTTCCTGCTGCTGCAACGCGAAGACGAGCACACATGGCGCGGCCTCATCGGCGGCAAGCGCGTCGGCGTGGGGACGCGCCTGATCTTCAGCGGCACAGGCGGCGTGAGCGTCGAGGGGACGGTGATCGCCCTTGGCGAACGCGCCGAGCGTGTAGTGCGCTTTGACGCACCCCTCTCGCCGCTCCTGGAGGTGCTGGGCGAGGTGCCTCTGCCGCCTTACATCCGCCAACCCCTGCGTAACCGCGAACGCTATCAGACGGTTTACGCCCGCGTGCCGGGTTCCGCTGCCGCGCCGACCGCTGGGTTGCATTTCACGCTGGAGCTGCTGACTGCGCTGCGTGAGAAGGGCGTGTATATGGCCTACTGCACGCTACACATTGGCCTGGACACCTTCCAGCCGGTGGCGGAGGAGCGCATCGAGGAGCACAAGATGCACACCGAACATGCCACGCTCAGCGCCGAGGATGCACGCCTTATCAACGAGGCCAAACTGGCGGGCGGGCGCATTATCGCCGTGGGGACAACGAGCGTGCGCACACTGGAGACGGCAGCCCTGCGCAGCGCCGGCATTCGTGACCCTTACGCTGAGGAAGGTGTGGCCTGCCCCTGGCGTCCGGTGGCGGCTTTTGATGGGCCAACCGATCTCTTCATCCGGCCCGGCTACCGCTTCCGGGCGGTGGATGCCCTTATCACCAACTTCCACCTGCCGCGTTCCACGCTGCTGATGCTGGTGAGCGCCTTCGCTGGACGTGAAACCATCCTGCACGCTTACCGCGTGGCGCAGCAGGAAGGCTATCGATTTTACTCTTTTGGGGATGCTATGTTGATCCTATGAGCGTGCAAGACTTGGTCCTACGCTTGGTGCAAATAGGGGATATCCCCGCCTTGAAGCGCATCTGCTGGCCGGAGGTCTCGTTGGAGGCGGTGCGTGCCAAGATAGCGGGCGTCATCGCCCGCTACGAACGGGGACTGGCCTGGGGAATGGTGGCCGTTGCCGAAGGGCAGCCTGTCGGTTATGGGCAGCTAGCCCGCTGGGGGCGGCGCGGTGAGATCAGCGATCTGGTGGTGGGTGAAGAGTGGCGCGGACAGGGCATCGGCACGGCGATCGTGCGCAGGCTGCTGGAGATTGCCCGCGAGCAAGGGCTGGGCGAGGTGGAGATCGGGGCGGCGGAATCCAACCCCCGCGCGGCGGCGCTTTATCGACAGCTGGGCTTTCGGGAGAAGCGGCGCATCCTGCTGGAATTGGGCAACGGGCCGGAGCCGGTGATCTTCTTTGTGATGCAGCTCAAGCAGGCGCACTGCGGCTAGGTGTACCTCCTTGCTCCTGCCCGTCTGGCCGTCGACGGCTTGAGAGGCCCAGCGGTGCCTTTGGGGGAGGGGTGATGGGCGGCGGCGGCCCATAGCGGAAGTGCTTGCCTTCCGGTTGGCCGTTGATCCACAATCTCACGAGCAGCTCGGCTTCCTCTTCCACTGTCAGGTGGGTGGTGTCCATCTGGAGCAAGCGTGCGTCTTTGACGACGGCGTATTCGCGGCGCAGACGCCCCAATAGGCGCCGTCGGGTTGTGCGGTCACGGAACTGCTGCTCGTTCGCCAGATGCAGCCGCCGCAGCGCCTCGCCCAATTCGCAAGTCAGCACGACTACTTGACCTGTGCTTGTCAGCAGGGAGAAATTGCGCTCATCCAGTAGGGCTGCGCCTGAAACCACCACGACCGCACGGCGCATAAGCGCAGCCTGACGACAGAAATCGTGCTCCAACGTGCGCAGATGAGTATCGCCGAATAGCTCGCGGACACGGGCGATGCTCATCAGCTCGCGCAACTCGATCTCCTCATCCACGTCGAACAGGTCCACCCCCAGGCCTTGAGCAATGGTGCGCCCCACCGTTGACTTCCCCACGCCGAGGAAGCCGGTCAGCACCAGATTGCTGTAAGGCAGGTCAAGGCGCGAGACGGAACGCAGATCGAGCGGCATGGCCATATTGGGGGTCAACTGGAGCGCGTCTCAACACGGTGAACCGACAGACCGCTGCCTGCGATCTGCCGCACGGCGGTAATCTCCAGATCGCCCGGGTCGCCCAGCGTGGTGACATATTGCTGAAGGCGCATCCCCAGCGGCTGGCCCAACATGGCGGCAAACAGCAGACCAACCGCAATGAGGGGGATGCGCTGTAGCTTGCCGAAGCGCTCACGCTCGGAGCCGATCAGCGCCAGCAGCACCGCTGCCGTGCCGATGAGCGCCACCGTTACGAAGTTCGTCCCGCAGGTGGGATGCAGGGCCAGCTGATGCTCACCGCGGCGCAGACGCACCAACGCCTGCGCCACCGCTTGGCGCACCTCCTCGGTTGGAACGTTGCCCAGCAGCCAGAAGCCGCCCGCATCAGAGCGTCCCGCGAGGCGCAGGTGGGGGATGCGCTGCGAGAGCAGGTGGATCGTGGCGTGCTCTAGGCCGTGATTGCGCCGCACACGTCGGATGAAGGGGGTATCCAGAAAGGGTTGCAGCGATCTAAGCAGTCGCTCTGTCATCTTCCGACCTTCGCTTGGCACATTCTTCGTATTGCTCAATGAGTACCAGCAGCAGTTCATCGGTCATGTGGTTGACCTGCCGCAGGCGGTCGCCCCACTCCAGAGGAGTGCGCAGGCTGAGCGCTTCGGCGAGTTGGATCACGCTGTCGGTGAGCAGATCGCGGAAGAAGAGGAAGGCGCGTACCGAATCGAGCAGGCCCAGCTTCTGCTCGTGGGAAAGCTGCGCATACTCGGCGCCCAACGCACGCACGTCTTTCATCATGGCTTCTTGGTTATTGGGGTCGGCCAGGTAGCGCGTCAGCGTCTCCAACAGGCGACGGCCCAGGGCGCGATGTGTCTTGCGAGCCTGCTCGTCCAGCCGATCGTACCAAGATTGGCCTTTCAGCTGGCCGCCGCTGATCTCCAGGCGAGCGCGGCCCAATGCGCTCTGCAGCATCAGCTGCACCTCGGCAGGGACCATCTGCCTGCGGCGTGCCACCGCCCATTGCTCCAATTCGCGGCGGCGGAAGCGCCGATGCCCGCCCGGGGTGCGCTGCGAAGGCAGCTCGCCGCTGTCAGCCCAGTGGCGCACCGTTGAGGGGTGCACACCCAGAATCTTCGCTGCTTCGCTCAGGCTTACCCATTCACTTTGATCCGTCATGACTATCCTAGCCTGTTTACATTGGATACATCCCTGCATGGGCAGGCCTGATGCGGATTGTACTGG
>DAOTYL010000331.1:0-8246 GCA_034434955.1 Anaerolineae bacterium
AAGCCCATTGCCAGCCCAATCAGCTGGGTGAAGAAGAGCACTGGCAGGTTGTAAGCCGTGCCAAAGCGGCGGTTGACCTGCGACTGGTAAGCATCAAGGTTGAGCTGGCACATGGGGCAGACGGTGACGATGAGATCGGCCTGATATTCAGAAGCGGCGTGCAGGATGCGGCGGATCAGCTCATAGGCCGTGTCCTCGCTGATTTGGGTCATGTGGCCGCCGCAGCAGTGCGTCTTGAGCGGGAAGTCCACCACCGTTGCGCCGAGGGTTTGGAGCAGCCGATCGAGGTGGATGGGATACTCCGGGTTGTAGTTGGAGTCAGGGCGCACAATGAGGCAACCATAGTAGGGCGCCACACGCAACCCGCGCAACGACTGCTGCACATGGGCAGCCAGCGCCTCATAGCCCACATCCTCCACGATAACATCCAGCAGATGGCGCACCCGCAACGTGCCGGGATCGTAGTGTAGGCCGCCTGCCGCGAGGGCCTGGTTGACCTTGGCGTTAAGGTCGGCGTATTGCTTCATGTACTTGTCGGTCTTGTGCAGGTTCAGGTAGCAGGCGCTGCACGGTGCCACCAGATCGGGCAGGCCCTGCTCGGCAGCCAGCGAGAGGTTGCGGGCCACCAGACTGTAGGCCGGTAGGGAGTTGAGGCTGAAGTACTCTGTGGCGCCGCAGCAGTTCCAATCGTCCACTTCGTGGAGCGTCAGCCCCAGGCGTTCGGCGACCCGCTGGAGAGAGACCTCATAGGAGCGGGCCGTTGCGCCCAGCGAGCAGCCGGGATAATATGCGTAGTGATGGTCGTGCTGGCTCACCTCACACCTCCATTTGCGCGGCGATACGCTTGGCTTCGTTGAGAATGGCCGTCAGCTGGGGTAAGTTGCGGATGCGCTCCGGCGTGGGTCTGAGGCGCCCTTTCTGCATCATTTCCAGCCCAAGGCCGCTCTTGCGGATCATGTCCAGCGGATGATGCGTAAGGTGGTAGCGCGTCGCCAGCCCGAACTCAAAGCTACGGCCGTATTGCTCCACAAAGCCGACGAAGCTGCTGGAGAAGTCAGCGTGGGCGTCCTTGTGATAGCGCCCTTTGGCTACCGCCATGCGCTTAAGGGTGTACATAAAATCGGTGATGGGGATGTTCTGGGGGCAACGCACGGTGCAGTAGTAGCACGAGACGCAGTACCAGGGGGTGTTGCTGTTAAGCACCTCTTCCTCCATGTTTGCCATCACCATGGCAAACAGGCGGCGCGGCGTGGCATCCATATCCGCAGCGGAAGGACACGAGCCGCCGCAGGTGCCGCACTGGAGGCAGGTTGCCAGCACCTTACCTCCGGGCGTTTGCGCCACTACCCTCTCGTAGAAGCTGCGCCCCTTTGCGTCGTCGGGCATGACAACAGTCTCCTTTCGTGGGCAAAGGACTGCGAGACTTTGTAAACGGTTCGGCGTTATTTAAGGGAGCAGTGCGCTCCGAACCAGCGCAACAACGGGGTACTTTAAAGAACGCGCAGCTGCCATAGCAATTGCCGAATGACCAACGGGCAGCTTCAAGATGCTCGATGTGCGATCAGGCGTTCTCATACTCCCGATTGATGCAAGGCGTCAAACGACAAGAAAAGAAGCTCCCCGTTCGTAGCATATCCTGACCTAGCCCATCGTCAATAGTGACAAATGTCACGAATCTGATAGGTACTCATACACTCGCAGGCCATGCTGGTGGGTGCATTTGGTACAATCAAATGGCTTACGTTGCTTGGCAACGAACTTCGCGCATAAGGAGGACGAAGATGGATTTTCCCCGAGTACCCTTTCGCAAAGTAATCAGCCTCTTTCAGGACTTCGCGCAACTGGAAGCATCGGGGGGAATCTTCATGATCACGTGCGCCGTTGTGGCGCTCGTGTGGGCCAACTCGCCCTGGTCGGAAGCCTACTTCGGCTTGTGGCAGGTCAAGCTGACCGTCGGCGTAGGAGAGTGGGCACTCTCCAAATCCTTGTTGAAGTGGATCAACGATGGGCTGATGGCGATCTTCTTCTTCGTCGTTGGTCTGGAGATCAAGCGCGAGCTATTGGTTGGGGAACTCTCTTCGCCACGCAGCGCAGCACTTCCCATCGCGGCGGCACTGGGTGGGATGATCGCCCCAGCGCTGATCTATACGGCGTTCAACGCCGGTGGCGCGGGCGCAGCGGGTTGGGGCATTCCCATGGCCACCGACATCGCCTTCTCACTGGGGGTGCTGACACTGCTGGGGCGGCGTGCGCCGCTCGGCCTGAAGGTCTTTCTCACAGCCCTTGCCATTGTCGACGACATGGGAGCAGTGTTGGTCATCGCGCTGTTCTACACTGCGCAGGTCTCATGGACGAGCCTGGGGGTGGCGGCGCTGATCTTGCTGGGCCTGCTCGCACTGAATCGGCTGGGCGTGAAGAAGACGCTGCCCTACGCTGTGCTGGGCATTGCCTTATGGCTGGCCTTCCTGTACTCCGGCGTCCATGCGACGGTGGCGGGCGTGCTGCTTGCCATGACCATTCCGGCGCACTCGGCCATCGTGGACCGCAAGGCGTTCTCACAGGCCATACGCAACGCCCTTGAGGTGTATGAGGCAGCCTGTTGTGATGGCGAGGAGAATGGTATCACCGCCAGCAACCGGCAGGCCGCCGCGCAGGCGCTTGAGGCGGCCAGCGCCTACGCCGAGTCGCCGCTACAGCGGCTTGAACACGCACTACACCCTTGGGTGACCTACGCTATCCTGCCTCTCTTTGCCTTGGCGAACGCTGGTGTTGACCTCGGCGGGGAGATCGGCCCGGCGCTGCTCAGTCCGGTGGGGATAGGCATCATCGGGGGGCTGGTGATAGGCAAGACGGTCGGCATTAGCCTGTTCTCATGGCTGGCCGTGCGTCTAAATGTGGCGCGGATACCCGAGGATGTGAGCTGGCGGCAGCTGATGGGCGCAGCCCTGCTGGCGGGCATAGGCTTCACCATGTCGCTTTTCATCGCCGGCCTTGCCTTCGGGGACGGCGAGGCGCTTACTGCGGCCAAGATCGGCATCATCACGGCCTCCTTGCTGGCCGGTTCAATGGGGTGGTTGCTGCTACGCACCGGCAGGCTTGAGCCTGCGCTATAGGGGGGTGGAAACCTCACCCCCCTACACCCTCACCAAGGCGGCGCAATTCGCAGGGCCGCGCACACAGCCTAAGCCATAAGGTGTCGCTTGAAGAAATCGGTAATGGCGTTATAGCAGCGCACGCGGTTCTTGTACTTGAGCACGTCGTGACCGTCGTCCTCGAACATCAGGTACTCAATCTGCTTGCCTTCTGCACGCAGCCGCTCCACCAGATCGCGTGACTCGCGCTCCACCACACGTGGATCGTTGGCTCCTTGGATGACCAACAGTGGGCAGGCCAACTGATGCATGTAGGTGCGCGGTGAACGTTCCACCAAGAACTTGCGGTCCTCTTCCTTCTGCGGATCGCCGACGGCGATAGCGAAATAGGGCTTCCAAGTCTCTGGAATGCGCTCCATAAACGTCAGCAGGTCATAGGGGCCGAACATGTCGCAGGCGGCCTTCCACAGTTCGGGGTGGCGGGCAGCGAGCGTGAGCGTCATGTAGCCGCCGTAAGAGCGACCCACCACGCCCGCCCGCGAGGTATCCAACCGCTTGTCTTTGGGAAGCACCTCCGTCATAGCATAGACGTGATCGAGGCGATCATCTCCGCCCCAGTCGCGGTCGACTTTTTTGGTATAGGAAAGGCCATAGCCGGTGCTTCCGCGCACATTGGGCACGAAAACGGCGAAGCCGTTGAGTGTGAGGAACTGGATAAGCGGCATGGAGAACCAAGCGAAATCCGGGCGCTCCTGACTCTGCGGCCCACCGTGCACGTAGTAAACCAAGGGGTACGGCGGCTTGAAGCCCAACTTCTCCGCCGGAAGGTACAGCCGCGCCGAGATGCGCAGCCCATCAAACGAGATGAAGGAAGCATCCTCGCCCGCGGAGAGCCACTCCTGCGGGATGCCCAGAATGCGCTCGCGGGTGTGGCGGATCACCTGCCGATCAGGCCCTTCAAGGGTATAAATCTGGGTAGGGGAGGTAGCCGTAGAAAAGGAAAGCGCGTAACGGTCGCCCGCCTTATCGTAGCGCATCGACTCTAGCACGCCGTTGGCCAGCTCACCCTGCCCCACCAGCACACGATCCAAGCGCATCGTCCGCGCCGCGTGATCGTAGACGCCCTCATAAGCCCACGAGCATCCATCGATATTGAAAGTCAGCAAGTAGCGGTCGCCGGTGAGGTGCTCCAGGCCGGTTAATTCACCCAGACCCTGGTGCACTGCGCCGTCGATCGCTACCGGCTTGACCTCCTGTGGATTGGCGAGGTCGAAGCAGCCCAAGCCAACGGTATCCTCAAACAGCGTGGTGATGAACAGCAGGGAGCGGTCACCGGCCACAAAGGTGCAGTCGGAGATGCCGTTGAGGGGGACGACCTGACCCTCTGTGCGCTGCTCCAACGGCGTACCGAAGAGCAGACGAGCCTCTCCCTTTTCCTTCTCCCACAAGTAAAGGACGTGGTCGCCGACGGTGTAGCCGTCAATCAGCACCACGCGGGCATGATCGTCGCTGTTGCCGGAGGGGTAGCTTCCCCAGGGGCTTTCGCGCAGCTTAAGCAAGACGCCGTTTGCCAGATCGGCTTGATAGGCCTCCACTAGCTGGGCATCTCGCGATTCGGCGGCGAAGTAAGCCGTGTTCTTTTCCACATCGGGCGCCAGCAAGTGAACGCGATAACGGGCGAAGGCGTCGCCAAAGGCCGGCTCAGGTACGCCGCCCTCCAAAGGAATCCAGACCGGCTGGTAGTTCTCATCGCCGTTGTCATCCAGCATGACGAGGATTTTGCCCAGCGTAGGGAAGGCATAATACAGATAGCCGCCCACCAGATGGGGATTTTGTAACACTACATCCGGCGGGAGCAGCGGTTCGGGGACACTGCCGCCGTGATCCATCGCGTAGAGGCTGAGGTGGCCGCTCAGGTTGCTGACGAAGTAGAGACGCTGACCGACAACCTGCGGGGCGAGGAACAGCCGAGCCGAGAGAAGCGATTCGATGCGCACCATAGCCGTCTTTCTCCTTGCTGAAGGTACATTGCGATGCCGCGCTGCAGTGGCTGCAGCCACACCCCGAGAGGCGTGGTAGGTAATTGTAACACCCGACGGCCATTCGGGCCGCAGTTCGATCGGGCTGGAAAGCCTGCCGCACCCGCACTACAATTAGGGATGTTCTGATCCCCACCGCCGAGCCTTTTCGCGGATGGGTAGAGGAGAGAGGCTGGCGGTTAGGCGCGTTTGTCCTTCCAACAGGGGTCAAGCCATCATCGGATGAAAGGGTTACCAGAATGGCCGAGCGAACATACGACGTGGTTGTCCTCGGTGCGGGGCCGGGCGGCTATGTGGCCGCCATCCGCGCTGCCCAGCTAGGGCTGAAAGTCGCCATTGTGGAGAAGCGGTACTGGGGAGGAGTGTGCCTCAACGTCGGCTGCATCCCCACCAAGGCGTTGCTGCGAAATGCCGAGTTGGCGCACACGCTTCAGCACCGCGCCAAAGAGTTCGGCTTCAGCTTCGAGAACCTGCGCATGGATTACGCCGCCGCCTTCAAACGCAGCCGTCAGGTGAGCGAGCGGCTGGTGAAGGGCGTCGGTTTCCTCATGAAGAAGAATAACATCGACACCTATGAGGGTTGGGGGACGATCCGAGATACACGGACGCTGACGGTGACGCTCAATGCGGGCGGCGAAGAGACGCTGACCTACCAGAACCTCATCATCGCCACCGGTGCCCACCCGCGCACCATCCCCGGCGTGGAACTGGACCGCGAAGGGGGGCGCGTTATCTCTTACCTCCCTGCCATCCTCTCCGACAGTGTGCCTAAACAGGCGGTTATTGTCGGGGCGGGGCCAATCGGACTTGAGTTTGCCTACATCTGGGCAAGCTACGGCGCAGATGTGACCATCGTGGAGATGCTGGATCGCCTCGCCCCGCTGGAGGACCCCGAAGTGAGCGCCGAGCTGGCCAAAGCCTACAAGAAGCTGGGCATCAAGTTCCTCACCAGCACGCGGGTGGAGGACATCCACGAGACGGAAGAGGAGGTAGCGCTGAAGGTCTCCGGCCCCGATGGTGAGCAGGTGCTGCGGGCGCAGCAGGCGCTTGTCGCCATTGGGTTTGCGCCCAACGTGGAGGGCTATGGGTTGGAGAACATTGGCATTAAGCTGGACGAGAAGACGAGGGCCATCCTCGTAGACGAGCACATGCGTACCAACGTGCCTAACGTCTACGCCATCGGGGACGTGACGGGCAAAATGATGTTGGCGCACGTCGGCAGCGCGATGGGCATTGTGGCGGCAGAGACCATCGCCGGGCACCCCACCATTGAGTTGAACTACAAGATGATGCCACGCTGCATCTACTGCCAGCCGCAGATCGCCAGCTTCGGCTACACCGAAGAAGAGGCTCGGGCTGCCGGCTACGAGGTGAAAGTGGCCAAGTTCCCGTTTCAGGCCAACGGCAAGGCACTGGGCCTCGGCGATTACAGCGGGTTCGCCAAGTTAATTGTGGATGCCAAGTACGGCGAGGTACTGGGGGCGCACCTCATAGGTCCGGAAGTGACCGAACTGCTGCCAGAGCTGACGCTAGCGCATTTTGCTGAGCTGACGCCGGAGGAAATCGCCCGCAACGTTCACGCGCACCCCACCCTCAGCGAGGTGCTCATGGAGGCAGCGCACGGCGCGGTGGGCGAGTACATTCACATTTAGGGGAACGACCACCCTTCACCCCGACCGCCGGCGACTGGGTCGCCTGCAATCTGGCCCCTCTCCTGCTGGGAGAGGGGCTTTGCTTGGCCTGCAATTGACTTGCAGGGCATTTGCAGTTTGATCCAAATCGTAGCATAATCACAACCGATCCGGAGTCTTACATGTGCCCTTGCTTGTCGGCGCCGTCCCAGAAAGCATATGTCTGAGATCAGCCTGCGGTCTTATACCGAGTACATTCAGGATCGCCTCGCACGCGAGGCCTACAGCGAGGTGATCGCACAGTGCCGCCACGTGCTACAGACCTTCCCCAAGTACGTGGAAGTCTATAAGCTGATGGCGCGCGCTCTCATGGCGCAAGAGCGCTATCAGGATGCGCTGGATATGTTCCAGCGCGTGCTTAGCGCGGATCCGAGTGACTTCATCGCCCATGTGGGGATAAGCGACTGCTACCGCGAGAGCGGCGCACTTGAGCAGGCTATCTGGCATCTGGAACGCGCCTTTGAGCAGGTCCCCAGCAATATCGAGATTCAAGAGGCGATCAAGGAGCTCTACAGCGAGAGCGGCAAAGTGCCGCCGCGCCGGGTGCAGCTCACTGGCGGAGCGCTGGCGCGTCTATACCTCAACGGCAAGCTCTATCGGCAGGCCATCCTCGAATTAAAGAAGGCCCTCACCCGCGACCCGGAGCGGCTTGACCTGCAAGTCCTGCTGGCCGAGGCGCTGTGGCAGGATCATCGGACTGTAGAAGCCGGCAAAGTGGCGGCAGCGGTCCTCAAGCGCCTGCCGAACTGCATCAGCGCCAACCGCATCCTCGCCCAGCTATGGCTGGAAGCCAAACAGCCCCAAGAAGCGCGTCCGTTCCTCGAACGTTTGAGAGAGCTGGACCCCTATCTGGCGTATGAGGTTGAGCACAACGGTCAGAGCGCACCGGCGGATGCTTTCCGCCTGACCATGCTGGATTACTCCACCGCCCAGCTGGCCGCTGACGTGGGAGCAGCGGACTGGGTGGCGCAGATCGGGTCCATCGGCAAAGCGGAAGGCGTGACAGGGCCGCTGGGCAGGTCGGGGGCCATCACGGACATCTTCCACGAGGAGGCTCCGTCGTCAGCCGAGATCACCGAGCCACCCGACTGGCTTAAAGACATACTGGGCGGCGAGGCCGTGCCGCCTCCACCCCCGCCACCGCCTACGCCCGCCACCGGGCCACCCCCCGCTGTCGATCTGGATCGGCTATTCCGCGAATCGCCAGAGGCCACACCGCCCCCTGCCCCTCCATCCCTTGAGGAGGAAACTCCCGCTTGGCTGCGCGAGGCGATGGTCAGGCAGTCAGGCACCGAGAGGAGAGGTGATGAGACACCGGATTGGCTCAAGGATGTGTTAAGCGAAGCGCCGCCTGCTGGCGCGGAGGCCATCCAGCCACCCGAGGAGGCAGAGCAGAAGCCGGACTGGCTACGCGAGGTGCTGAG
>DAOTYL010000332.1:0-1632 GCA_034434955.1 Anaerolineae bacterium
ATCTGCTATACGGTCGAGACGACTGGCACAGGCGACATTGAAGTCCACTACGATCCGGATGACGTGTACAGGATTCCGCCCTCGCTGCGCTACAACAAGTAATGCGGCCATATCCTGCAAAAAGGCCCGGCTGAGGACGTTCGCCGGGCCTTTTTCTCCCTCGCCTGTTCAAGATTCTGCTCTCTGCATCTTGCCATCGCAGGGCAGTTGCATATAGACTGAAAATGTCGCATTCTCATCTTGAGAGCGCGGCCAAATGTCCGGTATTTGAGAGATTTCAAGAGGCGGGAGTGATGGGCAAGACCGCAACACGCGCTGTGGTAAGTATCCTTGTCGCGTTCGTGATCCTCGGCCTGCTTCCCGTTCATCCGGCAGCCGCAGAGGGTCACCCCCAAACTGCCGAGCAGGAACGTGTGCACATCGTACAACGTGGTGAGACTCTGTCCAGCATCAGCCGCATGTATGGCGTACCCATGGCGGCCATCATCGCCGCCAACCATATTGTCAACCCTTCGCGTATTTACGTAGGGCAGCGGCTGATCATCCCGGGCAGCGGCGGGCCAACCACTTCGGCACCTCAGCATGTGGTCCAACGCGGCGAGACGCTGGCGAGCATCGCCCGCCGCTACGGCGTCTCGCTGTGGGGGTTGGCACGGGCTAACGGCATTAGCAACCCCTCACTGATCTACGCCGGTCAGGTATTGATCATCACCGAGGCAGCAGAGCCGATCGCCACCCCTGCCAGCGGCGGCGGAGCTACCATCACCTACACCGTGCAGCGCGGTGATACGCTGCTCAAGATCGCCCTGCGCTACGGGACGACGGTCAGCACGCTGATGCGGCTGAACGGGATCGGCAATATGGACCGCATCTACGCCGGACAGCAGTTAATCATCCCTGTCGGCAGCGGAACATCCGCCGAGAGCAGCGCCTCCCCGCCAACAGCGGTGGAAGGCAAGCAGATCGTGGTGAACCTCAGCCAGCAGAAGACCTACGCCTATGAGAACGGCGTGCTGATCCGCGAGTTCGTCGTCTCAACGGGGCTGCCCGCTACACCGACGGTCACCGGTGACTTCACCATTTACCTCAAGCTCCGCTCCCAGCGCATGACCGGCCCCGATTACGATCTGCCGGGCGTCCCCTGGGTGATGTACTTCTACAAGGGCTACAGCCTGCACGGGACATACTGGCACAACAACTTTGGGCGCCCGATGAGTCACGGGTGCGTCAACATGCGCACCGAGGATGCCGAATGGCTGTATGAATGGGCGCCCATCGGAACACCAGTGCACGTGACATACTGAATCAGCCATCCCCCTCGGCTTTCTCGCCACGCAACTCCGCCAGCCGCCGAGCGATCTCCTGCTCATAACCCTGTAAGGAGGGGCGGTACCAGCGTGTCCCCACCAGTTCATCGGGCAGATACTGCTGCTCCACGTAGTGATGGGGATACTCATGCGGGTACTTATAGTTGGGATCGTCGGCAGCGCGGTCGCGGGGGCTGGTGTGTAGGTGCAGCGGCACAACCGTGCTGACCCCTTCCTCAATGGCCCTCTGGGCTGCGTAGAAGGTCATCCCTACGCTGTTGCTCTTGGGCGCTGTGGCGAGATAGAGCGTTGCCAGCGCCAAGTG
>DAOTYL010000333.1:0-6459 GCA_034434955.1 Anaerolineae bacterium
GGGTGGCACTCCTCTTTTTATGGCCCGCCGCATCTCTTTGCCCCCATTGGCTGGTTGAGCAACCTAATAGGCACATGTATAATCGCGACTAGTGACATCCGTCTTCGTGCTGTCTTCCCCCGAGAGGCAGAGCGGTGGCTGAGGTAAAAGACAAAATCCTGCTTATTGTTGAGGATGCCGAAGAGCGCGCCACGCTGATTGAGACGGCGCTGGAGCCGTTCGGCTATGACGTGCAGGCAACGGATAGCGGTGATAGCGGTCTGGCGCTGATCCACCGCAATCCACCTGATGTGCTGGTGCTTGACCTGCACCTGAAGGGGTTGAGCGGGCGCGACGTGATCGCGGCGCTTAACGCGCAGGCCTACGACATCCCGGTCATCCTGTTGGCCGATGAGGGTGCCGAGAAGGAAGCGCTCCAGGCCTTTCGCCTGGGGGCGAAAGACTACGTGGTGCGCCCCATCCGCGAGACGGAGTTGGTGCAAGCTATCGAACGGGCGCTTAAGGAAGTGCGCTTGCGCCGCGAGCGTGAGAAACTGCTCAACGACTTGCGCCAGACGGCTGCCGAGGCGAAGCGTCACCTGGATGAGTTGAAAACCCTGATGACCATCGGCAAGGCAGTGGCGGCGCTGCGCAACCTCAACGAGATCTTTGACAGCCTTATCCGCGCTGCCATTCAACTCACCCGTGCAGAAGCGGCGGGGCTTTTCCTCAAGGATGAGCAAACCGGCGCATTGATCTTGCGTGCCGGGCAGAGCCTCACCCGCGAGCTGGAGGAGCGGCTGGGTAAGCCGGTAGAAGACGATCTGGCGGCACTGGTGATGTCCTCACGCCAGACATATATCGGGAGCGGTGAAGGGTTGAAGCGCTTTAACCCGGCTCAGAAAGGCGCTACGGCGGTGATCTACGCTCCGCTGGTGGTGCATGACGCTGCCATTGGCCTAATCTGGGTATCTAACACGCGCCTGCCCTTCGCAGATTACATGAAGGACCTGCTCACGGCGCTGGCGGATTATGCTGCCATTGCCATCGTCAATGCCCGCCTCTTTGCCACCATGCACGAGCGCACACGCCAGCTGGAGGAGATCGCCCGGCGGACCGCCGGAAAATCGGCAGCAGCCTCTGCCGCCCCGCCTGCTGTCGAGTTGGCCTCCCGCCTGCGCAGCCCGCTGACCTCGCTGCTGGGCAACATGAACATGTTCCGCAAGGGGGAGATGGGAAAGCTCCCGCCTTCCCTGCAAGCGGCGGTGGACGTGATGCACCGCCAGCTGGCGGAACTGATCGATATCCTCGACGGCGTCGTGCCCCCTGACACAGGTGGTCTTTAGTGCTGCTCCCCAGCCCCGAAGCCGTAGGAGGTGAGGATCGGTGAGCGGGGAACGCATTTTGGTGGTAGAGGACAGCGCACAGATGCGCGACTTTCTGGCGCAGGTTGTCCTTCCCGCAGAGGGGTATGCGGTGGAAACAGCCCATAACGGCGCAGAAGGGTTGGCCGCTGTGCGGGCCAACCCACCCGATCTTATCATCACCGATCTGGCTATGCCCAAGATGAACGGCCTGCAGATGGTGGAAGCCCTGCGGCGCGAGGGGTATCGCATCCCTGTTATTCTCATCACGGCAGAAGGTTCAGAGGCGCTGGCGGTGCAGGCATTGCGCCTAGGCGTGATGGATTACTTCGTCAAGCCCTTTGAACCGGAGGAATTGGTAGCGGCGGTGGACCGCGTGCTGCGCGCCAGCCGCATCGGCGCAATCCGCGCGGGGGTGCCCGATCAGCGCCGCCTGCGGGCGCTCAACACGCTGATCGCAGTGGGCAAATCAATCACTTCGTTGCTGGACCTAGAGCAGGTCCTCAGCCGTGTGGTAGAAGCTGCCGTGTACCTGACAGGGGCCGAGGAAGGTTCGCTGATGCTGATCGACCCGCATACGGGGGAGCTCTATGTGCGGGCATCCAAGAACCTACAAGACGGCCTGCGCCACATGCGCTTGCCCGTCAAGGACAGCCTTGCCGGATATGTCGTACGCACAGGCAAACCCCTGCTCGTCGGCGACAAAGGCCCCCAGAAGATCAAGACGCAATATCTGGTGCAGAGCCTGCTGTATGCTCCTCTCAAGATCGGAGAGCAGGTGATCGGCGTGCTGGGCGTCTTCAACCGCGTCTCCAGAGAAGCGATTTCACCAGAGGATGTGGGCATCATTGCCGCGCTGGCCGACTATGCTGCTATCGCCATTGCCAATGCGCAGCTTTACTCGCAGAGCGAGGCCGAACGAGAACGGCTAGGGCGCATCACCCGGCAGACAAGCGACCCCCTCTTGGTAGTGGACACAGAAGGGCGTGTGGTGCTCAGCAACCCAGCTGCCGAGGAGTTCTTTGACCGCGCTGCCAGCAGCGACCCCAGCGGCCGCCCGCTGGCTGAGCTAACCAGCAATCCCTCTCTGCTCAACGTGGTGGACTATGCCCTGCGAGGGGGTCTCAGGCGGGGCGAGGTGCAGCATAGGGACGGGCGCTCCTTCAACGCCAGCGTCAGCAAAATCGAGGGCATCGGTTACGCCATCACACTGCAAGACATCACGCACCTCAAGGAACTAAACCGCGTCAAGACGGAGCTACTGGAGATGGTTTCCCATCAGGTGCGCTCACCGCTGACGGCCATCCTCTCCTACATCGAGTTGCTCCAGCGCACAGGCAACCTCAGCGAGAATCAGCTAGCCTTCGCCGCTCAGATCCGCGACGGTGTGCATCAGATCGTGCGTACCCTCGACGACCTGCTCAACCTCGGCAAGATCGAGGCTGGGCTGGACCGCACTCAGGAGCCAACTTCGCTGGCGGATGCTGTGCAGGCTGCATTTGCGCCCCTGCGCAGCCGCGCCGAGCTGAAGAACCAACTTGTGATGCTGGATGTTGCCGAACCACTGCCACTTGTGATGGGCAACCCTGTGCAGCTGCAACAGATGTTCGTCAACCTGATCGAGAACAGCATCAAGTACACGCCGGAGGGTGGGACAATCCGCATCCGTCTCTTCCCCCAAGATGGCGAAGTGGTGGCCTGTGTCTCGGATACAGGCATCGGCATCCCGCCGGAGGAGCAGGCACGTGTCTTTGAGAAGTTCTACCGCGCCAGCAGCGTCAGCGAGAGTTACGAAGGCACCGGCTTGGGGTTAAGTATCGTCAAATCCATTGTGGATGCCCATCATGGGCGCATCTGGGTGGAGAGCCGCCCAGGGGAGGGCACCACTTTCACAGTAGTGTTGCCCGCGTTAGGTGAGGAGGTAGGCCGTGTTGCAGGGGATGGTGTGGAGGCTGTTCGTTAGTCGGCAGGCGGGCAAGGCCAAAGACGGGGAGGAGGCTGCCGGCGAGGCCGGCAAAGGTGACGACGAGCCTGCTTTATGGGTGCCGGCCCTGACCGCCTACGGGCCGGTGCTGGCTCAGATGGTGATCTTGACGGCCCGCTTGAACGATGAGGGTGTTCCCGCGCGCCTGCGCTCCGAGGCAGTGAGCAGCGCTCTCCCCCTCACAGTAGGGGCACTGAGCCGCATTGACCTGATGGTGCCACAGCCGATGGTCGAGAAGGCCATCCTGATCCTCAAAAGTCTTGGTGCATTTGAAGGGACGGAAAAGACCGACGACCACGCCAGCGATACAGGTACGACAAGCTGATGCGAGAGGGAACTATGGCCAAAAAGTGGCACAATGCCATCACAGATGTGGCGGGCATCAAGGTAGGGCACGCGCAGAATGTCGAGGCCATCACCGGATGCACAGTGGTGATCTGCGAAGAAGGGGCGGTGGGCGGCGTGGATCAGCGCGGTGGTGCCCCGGGCACGCGCGAGACCGATCTGCTGCGCCCCATGCATCTGGTGGAGAAAGTGCACGCTGTGCTGCTTGCAGGCGGCAGCGCCTTTGGGCTGGATGCAGCAAGCGGCGTGATGTCCTACCTGGAAGAGCGCGGCATCGGCTTCAACACTGGCGTGGCACGCGTGCCTATCGTTCCGGCGGCTATTCTGTTTGACCTCGATCTGGGCGACCCTAAAGTGCGCCCCGATGCTGCTATGGGGCGTGCCGCTTGCGAGGCGGCCAGCGATAGCCCACCGGCGCAGGGGAGCGTTGGCGTTGGGACAGGCGCACAGGTGGGGCGCATCTTCGGTGCAGCCTCACGCATGAAGGGTGGCGTCGGCACGGCCAGCGTTGACTTGGGTGGCGGGTTGGTTGTAGGGGCACTGGTGGCCGTCAATGCTTTTGGCGATGTGGTGGACCCGACCACCGGGCAGATCATTGCCGGGGCACGCAAGCCTCCGGCGGGCAGGGAGTTTGTCGACACACAGGCCGTGCTGCGCTCGTTCATTGGCAAGGCGGTGAGCCGCCTCGTGCTGGGCAGTACGGTGATCGGCGTGGTGGCCACGAATGCCAAACTGAGCAAGGAAGAAGCCAACAAGGTGGCGCAAATGGCACAGGATGGCATTGCACGCACCATCCGCCCGGCGCACACCATGCTGGACGGCGATACAATCTTTGTGCTGGCGACGGGAAAAAAGGCCGCTAACGTCAACTTGATCGGCGCTTACGCAGCGGAGGCAGTGGCGCAGGCGGTAGTGAACGGCATACGTGAGGCTACCTCTCTGGGAGGATGCATCGCCGCACGGGATTTTGCGGCAAGTCAGTCCTCAAAATAGTCGGTGGCGAGAGAGGCAGCCCCGGCTTGACACCCTGCTGCACTTCTGCGATAACAGCGCTGTATGGAGCACACGATAGGTTGCTTGTCCAATAGGAGCGATGCGGATGGCTACTCCCTACGATGGCAAGGTTTGTCTCTGGCACTGGGAAGGTGACGCGGTTGGTGAGCCGGATATCCCCACGCTGATCAACAATGTTAAAGCCCGTGCGCCAGTGGTGGATGCGATTTTTGTCAAGACCAGCGATGGCGACGCCTGGCAAGGCAACTTTGACAGCAAGGCCTCCATGAACATCAAAGGCCCAGCAGATATCACACGCTGGGTCAACGCGCTGACGCAAGCGGGGTTGGAGTTCCATGCGTGGTGTGTGGTGCATGGGGACAACGTGAACGGCGAGGCGGCGCGGATCATCGAGGCGGCGCGTGTGCCGGGTGTGCGCTCGCTGATCCTGGATGTGGAACCTTATCCGCAGTACTGGCGAGGCACACGCAACGACGTGATCCGCTTGATGAGCACAGTGCGCAACGCACTGGGGAGCAACTTCCACATTGGCCTGAGCGTAGACCCGCGTCGTCAGTGGTACAGCGCCATCTTTCCCGATGCATGGCGGCCTTACATCAACAGCCTGCATCCGCAATGCTACTGGGGCTCGATGGGGCGCACGCCGGAGGATGTCCTCACGGAGACATACGTTGTGTGGGGCAGCTACGGCGTGCCGATCTATCCAGTGCTGCAGGGGCATTCCGTCTCCGCCGAGAGCCTGCGTCGGGCGCAGAACATGGCACGCAGTGTGCGCGGCGCAACGGGCCTCTCATATTGGCGCATTGGCGTCATCGGCCCTGTGGAGTATGCCGTTATTAACGAGGAGAAAGTGAGAGCGGAGATCGGGCCGGATCGGGTGTGGCGGCGCTACGGTTGGGAGAAGATCATAGCGCCTTACGAAGCCGGCTATGTAGATGGTACGCGCACCGGCCAGCCCTCCAGCCAAGTTTTCACCGAGTTCACCAGTGTGCGGGGGCATCCCATCAAGTACAAGCAGACCCGCGCCGACCGCGACACCGTGTGGGCTATCTGGCGGCCTAACATTCCGGAGCGGGGAATCTACGAGATCTCGGTGTTTGTGCCCGGCCAGCACGCCACCACGCGGCAGGCACGCTATCACATTCACGGCGTGGCCGGCGTCGGTGCCGAGCTGCTGGTCAAACTAGACCAGTGGCGCTACTCCGATCAGTGGGTCCCGCTGGTCGTCTACGAGTTTGACAAGCGGCCCGACGGTGCACAGGTCAACCTCACCGACTTTACCGGCGAGAGTGATAAGGAGATCGCCTTCACTGCCGTGCGCTGGCGGCAGGTGCTGGAGCAGGTGAAGCCCAGCGCACAGATCGGCTTTGATTCGCCGGTAGGCACGGTTGAAGAGCGGTTGAGCAACGAAATCTGGCCCGGAGCATGGTTTGATGCTACTGGCTACGCTACTTTCTACACAACCCTCGGGCCGGCCTATCACACCGGCGCCGACCTCAACTTGAACGCACCCCATTTTGACGCCGATAAGCTCGCACCGGTGTACGCCTGCGCGGACGGTGTGGTGACTTACTCCGCCCAGGTTGGAGGCACATGGGGCTATATCATTGTTATCCGCCACGATCCCTTGCCGGACGGCACGGTGGTGTGGAGCCGCTATGGGCACGTCAGCAACCCTCTGGTGCGCGAAGGCGACCGCGTGGTGCGCGGACAGCAGATCGCCAACATTGGCAATGCAGGCGGGCGTGTGCCTTATCACCTGCATTTTGACAT
>DAOTYL010000334.1:0-7175 GCA_034434955.1 Anaerolineae bacterium
ATGATCTCAAAATGTAGATGAGGGCCGTTGGTGCGCCCTGTGGAACCGGCAGCAGCGATGAGTTGGCCACGCTGCACGTACTGGCCGGGCGTAACGTAAGCCTCTGACGTATGGGCATATTGGGAGAAGATGCCGTAGCCGTGATCGATGATCACCACATTGCCGCGTACATCAAGAGATTCCACCGCTACTACCCGACCGCTCGCTGTAGCCCACACCGGTTCGCCCACCGCACGCCGGAAATCCACACCGGTGTGATAAGAACGCCACAGGCCGCCGTTATAGGTTCGGTCGCTGCCGAAGCGCGAAGTGATCATTTCGCCGGGCACAGGCAGCGCGAAAGGCCAACCCCAGTCGGTAGAGTTGGAGTGAGCAGCATAGATGGCATCCAGCTGCTCCTCCTCGTTGCGGTTCAGGATGGGGTCAAGCAGGGCTGCTAAACGGCGTGCGATGGAGACTTCTTCGCGGGGATAGCGGAAGTCGGTCACCGTGATCGTATCTATATAGGTGACCTGTGCGCCAGTAGCCGGGGCACTGGCCGTCACAGCGATGCGGTGCTCACCGGACGGAGCATCAAAGTCAAAGGCAAAGAGAGCGAGATACCCGTCCCCCGTCCAGTAAACGGCTAACGGGCTACCGTCTAGAGCAACGGACACCTGCAGAGGGTATCCCCCGCTGACAAATACATACCCTGCCTGCGCGGGGGCCAGCTCGCGCGGCCTGATCTCAACAGAGAGGGCAGGCACCAGCGGCGCAGCACAGGCGCTCCGGACAGGTGCAGCCAGCACAGCAAACAAGATAAGAGAAGACAAGACAGCGGCAATCGGTCGTTTCATGATCGGCTCAGCAGCAAGTTGCCCCACTGATCTACAACAGCCTGCCAGTCGGGGGCCAGTACAATGGTCGCATCTAGTTGGAAGAGCACAGCCGGACCTGCTATCACGTTGCCAGCGAGCAACCGTTCGCGGTCATAGAATGGCGTCATCTGCGGCGCCGACGGCTCAAACCAGACCGGCCCTTCCCCCACATAGGCAGCACTGGCATCTGTGCCACCTTCTGGCAGAGGAGCAAAAATCGGTTTGGGGCCACGCCCAATGGCACGCAGGCGAGCGTTGATCACCTGCACCGGTTCCTCATCGTGTCGATGGCCGTAGAGCCGCTCATGTGCCGCGTGAAATGCGCTCAGCCACGCCCCATCAGGGGGCTGCGGTACCGTGATCTCATGCGATTGGCCCACATAGCGCATATCCAGTGACCGCTCCAGCACGATTTGCTGCGGTTGGATGCCCTCCTTCAGCAGATCATCACGTGCACGGGTTTCCAGCGGTGCGAAGATTGTATCCAAAGTAGCACCGTCAAGCACGTCCTGAGTGGCCATAATCGTCTGCGAATAATCTTTTATCAGATCAGCGATGGTCATCCCCAGCGCGGAGAGCACGCCCGGCGTGCGCGGCACAAGGATGCGCGGAATGCGCAGGGCCTCCGCCAACGCACAGGCATGTAGCGGCCCTGCCCCGCCGAACGCCACCAGTGTGAAATCGCGTGGGTCATAGCCACGCTGGACAGAAATAGCACGGATGGCACGCTCCATGGTTGCGTTGGCAACCTGAATCACACCCCAGGCGGCCTGTTCAGGCGTAGCGACGCGCATCGCGGCGGCCAATTCTGCCAGCGCCCTACGCGCCCGCTGCGGATAAAGCCTCATCCGCCCGCCGAGAAAATGCTCAGCACTCAAGCGGCCCAGCAGCAGGTTAGCATCGGAGACGGTGGCGAGGTCGCCGCGCCCGTAGCAAGCGGGGCCGGGGTCGGCGCCTGCGCTCTGCGGGCCGACTTGCAGCGCACCGCCGGCATCCACACGGGCGATGCTCCCACCCCCCGCGCCGACCGTATGCACATCGATCACCGAGAGGCGCAGTGGCACCCCCCCGATCCTCGCTTCTCGGGTGTACACTATATCACCCGGGAAAAGCGCCACATCGGTTGAAGTACCGCCCATGTCAAAACTGATGATGCGCTCCAAACCTGCCTGCTTCGCTACATAGAATGCACCCACAGCGCCACCTGCCGGTCCAGAGAGCACTGTGCGGGCGGCTTCCTTGCGGGCCGTCGCCGCCGTGATCACCCCGCCGTTGGACTGCATGATACGCAATCGCCGTCTGGCCAGCCCTTCCTCCACACGACGCAAGTAGCGCTCCATCAACGGTGCTACATAAGCGTTGATCACCGTTGTGCTCATGCGCTCATACTCGCGGTACTCAGGGAGAATCTCGCTGGAGAGAGATACGGAGACATGCCCATTGAGCGCTGCACCGATCAGACGCTCATGCTCCGGATATAAGAACGAGAACAGCAGGCAGACGGCTACCGACTCAACGTGCTGCGTCCGCAGTTGTTCAATCAGCGGGCCTAACGTCTCCGGGTCAAGCACGACCAACGGCTTGCCGTCAGCTGTAACGCGCTCATTCACCTCAAAGCGCAGCTCCGGCGGGACAAGGGGTAGGGGGAGTTGCGGCACCAGTGCGTAGAGGTCGGGGCGATCCTGCCGACCGATGGCGAGCACGTCCGCAAAACCGCGTGTAGCGATCAGCGCCGTGCGTGCGCCACGCCGCTCTAACAGGGCATTAGTGGCGATAGTAGAGCCGTGCACCACATCCGCAGAGGGCGGAAGGGTGAGATGCTCCACACCCTCTAGCAGCGCTACGGAGGGGTCGCTCGGTGTAGAGAGGCGTTTGTGCACCACAATTGCCCCATCCTGCACGAGTACAAAGTCGGTGAACGTACCGCCGATATCTACGCCAAGCACTGCAGAAGGAGGAGAGGAGATGCTCATAGGGCAAGATGCCTAATCAAGGTCAACCAGGATGTGAACGGCGATTTCACGGCCCAACACATGCTCCCGATCACCTACACGCACCGTGAGCGGCCCATTATAAGGAGCAATGTCTTCCACACGCACCGGCAGGCCAGGCAGGATGCCGCGCTCGGCCAGATATTCCAGCAGGGTAGTTTCCTCCCGATAAATACGGGCCACATGCCCGCTCTGCCCTACCTCCAGCTCGCTGAGCGGTACGACAGGTGGCTCTTCCAATGTGCCATCCGCCAGCGGGATTATGTTGCCATGCGGGCAGGTCTTGGGATGGCCGAGAAAAGCGGCCAGTGCCTCCGTGACCTCATCGGCAGTGGCGTGCTCTAGGCGGCAAGCTAGATCATGTGCCCGATCCCAGGGAATGGAGAGGCTATCAACAAGAAAACACTCCCACAGGCGATGACGGCGCTGGACGCTCCGCCCGCGTCGACGTCCCAGTTCGGTGAGCCGGACGCCTTTATAAGGCATGTGGACTAGCATTTCGCGCTCGATCAGGCGCTTGATCATCTCGTTGGCCGAGACTGCTGACACCCCTAGGCGTTCAGCGATCTGCGAGATGGCAACCGGCTCATCGCCACACTCCAGCTCCAGAATCGTCTTGAGGTACATCTCCGTGCTTTCGGATTCCGCCATGCACCAACCTTCTGTCAACCAGAGAAGGGGAACTAGTCGCCTGCAGGCATTATAGCACCTACCTCCTCGATCCCGCAGAGGGGCTAAAGAGGCTGCTACGATGGCAAGACCAGCGGAGCACGTTAGAATATAACCCGGAGTTTTGCTCTGTGCTTCCCCACGCAGCCCGAGGGCATAACATGAGCATTGTAGATGACGTGCTGATGGCTCTGCCGCCCAACCGTGCCGTGCGTGCCGTTTCCATCGGCCTGCACTGGACCAGCGTCTGGCTGGAGGAGGGGCCAAGCGGAGAACCCGCATCTTGCGGATTGGCGGCAACGCTTCCCCTGCGCAGCGGCCCGGGCCACAGCCACGAGCGGATCGACGGCGCCGGCTGTTTACATGAGCGTTCGGCGCATGAGCTGGCTGCACTGGCACGCTCCGAGGTGGGACCGGAGCGCAGCGTAGGGTGGGCAGCCATCAATGCGCTGCTTGTGCCCGATGAGCAGCAGTGTGTGGAACTGAACGCTCGTGACTTCCTGCTGGAAAAAGGGCACGATAAGCGTGTGGCCATTGTGGGACATTTCCCCTTTGTGGAAAAGTTACGCGATGCCGTCCCCACTTTATGGGTGCTGGAACTTGACCCTGCCCCGGGCGACTTACCTGCCTCCGCTGCGCCGGAGGTGTTGCCGCAGGCGGATATTGTCGCCGTCACCTCCCTCACGTTGCTCAATAACACATTTGAAGGGTTGGCTACCCTGTGGCGGCCCGATGCCCTTGTCATGTTGCTGGGGCCTTCTACGCCGTTCTCGCCGCTGCTGTTTGAGCGTGGCGTAGATGTGCTGTCCGGCGCCTTGGTGGTCGACCCGCAACAGACGAACACCTGCATCAGCCAGGGCGCATCCTTCCAGCAGGTGAAGGGCGTGCGCCTGCTGACCATGGTGCGCCCTCACCTCGACCTATGATCGAGGGGGCTTGCCTAGCAGATGCACCTGTGCTAGTGTGGTAGAGGAGAGCGTTGGCCTGTCGCCCGCAAGTGGAGGGGAATCAGCCGTGAGGAGAAAATGGGCGCTCAACAGATGGCTGGGCATCACTTTACTTGCACTGGCACTGGCCGCCTTGGCTTGCAACGCCCCGCCCTCACGGGGGAGCGTAACCCTGACTCCTACCGAGACCAGCACCCCCGTTTTTGCGATTGACCCCACGCTGCTGACACCGCCGCTCACTCAGATCGGGGAGGCCACCAATACGCCGGAACCGGGCACGACGCCCTCGCCTACCGCCGAGTGCACCTATTGGGCGAACTTCGTCAAAGACGTGACAATTCCCGACGGTACGGAGATTCCGGCAGGTAGTGTGTTTGAAAAGACCTGGGAAATCTGGAACAGCGGCTGCCTGGATTGGCCCGCCGGAACGCAACTCATCCTGACGCGGGGCGATAGGATGGGCGACACGGAGGTTTTCCCTGTGCTGCCCACTGCCGCCAACACCAACACCAACGTGACCATCTCACTGAAGGCGCCAGACACCCCCGGCGAGTACACCAGCTACTGGCGCTTCCGAGCGCCTAACGGTGTGATCTTCGGTGAGGAAATCTTCGTGGAGATCAAGGTCATCCCGGCCAACACCCCCACACCGACGGCAACGGCTACTCCCACCCCTACTTGGATGCCCTTTGTCGGGACGTGGGTCAATCAGAACAGCGCCGACCGCATCAGCCGCATAGAGATCAGTGCGGCAGGAGATGTGATCAGCGCCCATTTGTGGCAGACCTGTGTCCCTTCCGACTGCGATTTAGGCATCGCCACAACCAGCGCCGCCGATGCCAATGACGGCATTCTCTCCTTCACCTGGACACGCGGCACTGTCGCCGAAACACAGCGTGTGGCGATCCTACACGATGGCCGCTTATGGGTGCAGGGCGAGATCAGCGGCGGCACAAGTGGCAGCGAACGCTACGAGGCGTACTTCACCCGACAAGGGTAGGGAGCACTTGCTCCGTCAGCGTGGCGATCTTTCAGAAGCGGCACCCCCGAACTGGTAATAAGCTGCACAGGCTCCTTCGCTTGAGACCATCGGTGCGCCGAGCGGCGTGCGCGGTGTGCACTGCCTTCCGAAGGCGGGGCATTCGCTGGGCTTCAGCCGCCCCTGTAACACCAAACCTGCCTGACACAACGGAGACTCAAGCACGGAAGCCACTTCCATCTCAAAGCGCCGTTCCGCGTCGTAGGCGGCGAACTCCGGACGCAGCCTCCAGCCTGACTGAGGGATGAGGCCCACACCGCGCCAAGCCCGATCGCATGGCTCAAAGACAGCCTCTATCATGCGCTGAGCCGCAACGTTCCCCTCGCGCGTAACCACGCGCTCGTAGGCGTTCTCCACCTCGGCGCGGCCTGCCTCAAGTTGGCGCACCGCGCGCAGGATGCCCCGCGCGAGGTCCAACGGCTCAAAGCCGGTCACCACGATGGGCACGTGGAACCGCTCAGCCAGTGGCTCGTACTCCCAGGTACCCATCACCGTGCACACGTGGCCAGCAGCCAAAAAGGCCTGAATGCGATTCCCCGCTGCACTGAGCAAAGCCGTTATCGCGGGGGGCACACGTACATGTGAGACCAGCATGGAGAAGTTGCGCAGGCCGCGCTGGCGTGCTTGCATCACGGCCATAGCGTTGGCCGGGGCAGTTGTCTCAAAACCGATGGCAAAGAACACCACTTGTTTATCAGGGTTCTCTTCGGCGATATGGAGACAATCCAGCGGCGAATAGACCACCCGCACGTCGCCCCCCTCGGATTTGACGCGGAAGAGGTCCTTGGATGTGCCGGGCACACGCAGCATATCACCGAAAGAAGCAAAGATCACGTCGGGGCGCGAGGCGAGCGCAACAGCCTTGTCAATCAGCTCCAGCGGCGTGACGCATACCGGGCAGCCCGGCCCATGTACCAGCTCTACTTCAGGGGGGAGCAACTGATCAAGGCCGTGCCGCAGGATACTGTGCGTCTGTCCGCCGCAAATTTCCATGATCACCCAGTGGCGTGTCACCATGCGGCGGATTTCATTAAGCAAGAGGTTGACTTTCTCAGCGTCGCGATATTCGGCTAGATATTTCACAGATCACTCCGCGGCAGGTGGCTGCCCGCCCATATCTTGGCCCAGAGCATCGATCTCGCGCAGCAGGGAGAGCGTTTCCAGTGCTTCCTGCTCGTCGATGATGTTAAGCGCAAAGCCAACGTGGATGAGGGTGTAGTCGCCGACTTTGGCTTCCGGCACGTAGGCTAGACATGCTTCTTTGACAATGCCGCCAAAGTCAACCTTGCCCATGCGCAAGCCATCCGCCTCGTAGATTTCCACGATCTTGCCAGGGATACCTAAACACATAGCCACGCTCCTATCGTCGGGCCTGCTTGGCGCGGACACGCGCCCGCAGCCAGTTGTACCAAGCCTCAAGGCCCTCACCGGTGCGGCAAGAGAGGGGGAAGAAGGCAACGCCTTCGTTCAGGGCGGAGACACCGCGTCGAAAGTAGTCCATATCGAACTCCTGAACGGCGAGCAGGTCAATCTTATTCAAGATTAGCGCATCCGCACCCCGAAACATGGTCGGGTACTTGTAAGGCTTGTCATCGCCCTCTGGCACGCTGGCGATGACCACATTGGCATCCGTGCCAAGGTCAAAGCTAGCCGGGCAGATAAGGTTGCCGAC
>DAOTYL010000335.1:0-1792 GCA_034434955.1 Anaerolineae bacterium
CAGATCATCCCAGAGCCGAAGATCCAGTCGGCCACCATTGAGCTGGGAGACGGGACAACCTACGAGGCGAGCTTCGAACAGCCTACCTCGCAGGCTTATATCGTGTTGGTGCTGGACGCCAGCGGCAGTATGGGCAGCGCCATGCCGCAGATGCGTCAGGCCGCCGTTCAGGCTGTGGAAAACGCGCCGGACGAAGCGCTCTTCGCCGTGATCCAGTTCAACAACACTATCACGCTGCTTCAAGACTTCACTCAGGACCGGCGGAAGGTCGCCGAACGGATCGAGACCATTCGCTCCGTTCCGGGAGCAGGAACCTGCCTCTACGATGCGGCCTACCGCGCCATCCAACTGCTGGAGGCAGCCCCGCTGGGGCGACGGGGCGTTGTCCTCTTCACCGATGGACGCGATGAGACGGCGCAAGGCACGCCGTGCAGTCAGCGCACTTACGATGAGGTAGTCGCCTACGCCACACGCCAGACAGCACGTGTGCCCATCCACACCATTGGCCTCGCGGGCGAGGGCAACCCAATCAATGTGGAGGAACTGCGGGCGATGGCCACCACCACCGGCGGCTTCTCGGAAGTTGGTGAGTTGAACAGCCTCTCGCTCCTCTTCCAGCACATCATCAACGGGATGGCCTACCAATGGCTGGCGCGCGCCGACGTTTACCCCAAAGCGGGTGAGAACACGGCTCAGCTGGTGTTGCGCTTTGAAGATGGTGGCGAACTGCGCTCCGATCCTATCTCATTCACCGCTAGCCATGACTACATCGCGCCGCCCAGTGCCACTGTGGAGAGCTTGACTTACACCAACACGGGCAATGTTGTCTTTAACTTGAGGTTGACCAATGCCGACCAGATCAGCCGTTTCCAGCTTCAAGTGATCGACGTGCGCGATAACGTTATGGCCCCGCCCTTCTACGCGGATGTCACCGAGACGCTTGAGGTGGCAGCGACGAACTTTGAGCAGGGAAACGAGTACCAGATTGTCATCATCGGCGAGGATGCAGCACAACAGAGATTGTTCCAGACCGCCTACGAGTTCCGCTACAACCCCAACATCGCAGAGGGGCAGCTCAAAATTATGGCGGTACAGCTAGATGCCGACGCCCGCCAGTTCGTGGTGGAGGTGAAGGCGGCCAACATTGTGGGTATCTCGCACTACGAGGTGTGGCTGAACGATCAGGAAACCAACACAGTGGTGCCCGGCTCGCGCTTCACTATCCAGCCGCAGAATCAGATTGTTGTGCCCTTGGAAGGCATCCCCAACGGAACGTATCAGATCGTCGTTACAGCGGTAGGGGTTGACGGTCAAGTGCTGGCCGAGGCCACGTATGATAACGCCGTCTACCGCGTGGGGCTGTTCAAGCGGCTGGGCGGCAGCGTGCGCGGCAGCCCGCTGATCATCGCGCTGGTGGTGGTCGTGATGGTCGCCGCTTCAGCGTTCCTCTTCAAGGTTGCTTATCTCGACCCCAAGAAGGAGCGGGAGAGGCAGAAGGGCGGTGTGCTGCTGGAGAATACGATGGTGCGCCGGGCCGCCGATCTAGGAGCATTGGACGACTGGAGTGAGGACGCCCAGCGCCTGCAGAGGCGGCGTCTGCGTGAGGAAGGCACCCATGCACGTGAACCACAGACTAGGGGGCGCCAGCCTGCACAGATGCCTTCCCAGCAGCGGACCCCGCCGCCTTCGGCTATACCCGGCCAGCGGCACACACCGCCTCCTCGGGCCGCCGTGCCGCCTTCGGCTGCTCCTACTCTGGTAGGGCCGATGCCCCAAGCTAGGTTGACGGTTG
>DAOTYL010000336.1:0-13127 GCA_034434955.1 Anaerolineae bacterium
TGGTGGAGTTCGATGCCTTCGTCACGCTGATCGACGAGATCGGCGGGATTGATGTATATGTACCGTACACCATCTATGACCCGACTTACCCTGACATGGCCTACGGCTACGATCCCTTCTACATCACTGCCGGCCAACACCATATGGATGGCGAGACGGCGCTCAAGTACGTGCGCACGCGCCACAGCGACAGCGACTTCGGTCGGGCGCAGCGCCAGCAGGATGTGCTCTTTGCCATCCGCGAGCGGGTGTTAAGCCTCAACATGCTGCCCACGCTGATCCAGAAGGCGCCTACACTCTATGCCACCCTTAGTGACAGCATCGTGACCAACATGACGCTTGATCAGATGATCAGCCTCGCCATGCTGGCGCAGGACATCCCCCGTGAGAACATTCGCACGGGTGTGATCGACGCCAACTACACGCGGGATTACATCACTGGCCAGGGGGCGCAGGTGCTCATCCCCGACCGCGAACGCATCGGCCCCTTGCTGCACGAAGTTTTCTGGATTCAGTAGGCGGCAGGAGTTGCGCCGGGGGATCGCCGCGATGAGCACCTATGAGCAACTGCCCATGTTCGGCGGCGAGGATGAGGGGAAATCCGCAGCGCCCTCTGAAGAGCGCCTATACCCCGGCACACCGCTGGAGCGGGCGGTGGCCGTCTACCTCGTGGCCCTGCGGTTGGGGGGAGCCTCGGAACACACCGTCAAAGCTTTCCGTAGCGACTTGCGCCTGCTGGCCGACTGGGCAGGGCCGGATTACCCTATCGGCGTGTTTGCCACCGCCGATCTCAACGCCTTCCTGCATTGGATGCTCACCGAGCGCGATAAGCCATGTAGCCCCAAGACGTATGCGCGGCGCGTCACGGCGCTAAAAAACTTCTTCGGTTACTTGCACAACATAGATGCCATTCCCTTCAACCCTGCGCTTGCCCTGATCCAGCATTCGGCACGCAGCGCGCTCCCCGACATTCTCTATGCGGGCGAGCTGGAGCGCGTATTGGCCTTCGTTTACCGTTTGCGTATGGACCGCGAGCGGCCTGATGCCCGTCCATTGCTGCTCATCACCCTGCTGCTGCAAACGGGGATCAAGAAGGGGGAGTGTATGGGGCTGCGCCTCAGCGATGTGGATCGCCACGACCCTGCAGCGCCCTTCATCTGGGTGCGCTACACTAACCCCCGTCTGCGCTACAAGGAGCGTAAAATCCCTGTCGATCCGGCTTGGCTGGAGGTGCTGGATGAGTATCTGGCCCAGCGTAGGCCACAACGGCGCCTCTTTGAATGCACGGCCCGCAATCTAGAGTATGTCCTGCGCGATGTGGCAGTCGCCGTGGGCGTGCAGCGCAGCAAACTCTCGTTTGAGTCATTGCGCTGGACGTGCGCCGTGCGGGACTATCTGGCGGGTATGGATGAGGAGTCGCTGCGCCAGAAGTTAGGCCTGAGCCGCATTTCGTGGCGTGAGACGTTCGCCAAGCTGGCGCAGCTGGCGGAGGCTTTTGGGCAGTAATCCCCCTAGAACGCCGTCACACGGCAGATTAGCCCTTTGAGATAGCGGCTTTCAGGGAAGGCCAGCAGCACTGGATGATCGGCGGGTTGGGCCAGCCAGCCGATAATCTGTGCTTGCACCTGGGCATCGGCGCTGGCGCTGAAGACGATCTTCTGGAACAGATCAGCGTCCACCAGCGCCGAGCAAGAGAAGGTCATCAGCAGGCCCCCCGGCTTAAGCAGCTGAAACGCCAGCCAGTTGATGTCCTTATAGCCCCTCGCTGCCCGTTCCACATCTTTGGCGCTGAAGGCGAACTTGGGCGGGTCCAGGATGATGAGGTCAAAGTGGCGCTCGGTGTCGCGATAGGTGCGGAGTTGATTGAATACATCGGCATGGACATATTCGACAGGGAACGACTCCAACCCGTTGAGTGCCATTGCCTGACGGGCCAGATCGAGCGCCGCCTGCGACGAATCCACGTTGATCGCTGCCCGTGCACCGTTCAGGGCGGCACAGATGGTAAATCCGCCCGTATACGAGAAGCAGTTGAGCACCTCGCACCCGCTCACAGCGGGGTGAGTGAGCAGCCACTGACGGCTGTCGCGCTGATCGAGGTAGAAGCCGGTTTTGTGCCCGGCATACACATCCACCGGATGCTTGACGCCGTGCTCGGTGATGATCAACGGGTTGGGTGGCGCATCGCCCCACAGCAAGCCGCTTGAAGCGGGCAGGCCCTCCTTCTGGCGCATCTCCTCATCGCTGCGCTCATAGATGCCTGCCGGCTTGAGCAGGTCTACCAGCGCCCTCACAATGTGCTCCTTGACGATCTCGACGCCCAGCGTGAGCACCTGCACCACCAGATAGTCGCCGTAGCGATCTACGATGAGGCCGGGCAGGCCATCGCTCTCTGCGTTGACCAGCCGATAGGCATTCAGATCGGGGCGGCTGGCGAGATCGGCGCGGGCAGCAATGGCTTGCGCCAGCCGGATGCGCCACCACGCCGGGCCGAGCGCCTCGGTTTGGTCCCAGGTGAGGAGGCGGATGCGAATCTGGGAGTGGGGATTGTAGTAGCCGCGTGCCAGAAAGCCGCCTCGATAGTCGCGCACATCCACGATGGCGCCCGGCTCTACACCCTCAAGGTTGGTGCGCTCGGGGTCAATAGCGCCAGAGAAAACCCAGGGGTGGAATCGCTGCACCGATTTCTCGCGCCCCTGCTTGAGGATAACGATGCCGCTTTTGGCCATTATCCCTCGCCCAGCAGATGATCAATGGGAACTGCAAAGTCCTTAAGCGTCTCTGGGCGGTCCTCCCATCCGACACCGTAAGTTGCCGCGAGGGTGCAGGTACTCAGGACGATGGGGCGTCTTCCCCTTTCCCGTCCCCCTCGATCAGCGCCCGCAGGCCCGCCTCGTCGATCACCGGAACGCCCAGTTCCCGCGCCTTATCCAGCTTGCTGCCCGGCGACTCGCCCGCCACGACGTAGGTCGTCTTGCGGCTCACCGCACTGCTCACCTTGCCGCCGTGCGCCTCGATGAGCGCAGTGGCCTCCTCCCGTGTGAGGGTGGGCAGCGTGCCGGTGAGGACAAAGGTCAGGCCGGCAAGCCTATCCGAGGTCTGTACCCGCTCTGCAGCCTCCAGCCTTACGCCGCCGCGGCGCAATTTGTCGATCAGCGCGCGGTTGCGCGGGTTGGAGAAGTACGCCACCACGGACTGAGCAATGAGGGGGCCGATGCCCGGGATCGCCTGTATCTCCTCCTGCGAGGCGTTCATCAACCCATCTAGCGTGGGGAAGTGGCTGAGCAGTAGCTCGGCCACGATGCTGCCCACTCCCTTGATGCCCAGCGCCGTCAGCACACGCGTCAGCGGTCTGCTGCGGCTGGCATCAATGGCCTGAAGCAGGTTCTCGGCTTTCTTCTCCGCGAATCCCTCTAGGCGGATCAGATCGTCAAAGGTGAGGAAGTACAGGTCTGCCACGCTGTGCACCAGACCTTCATCCACCAGCTGGCGCACGATGCGCTCTCCCAGCCCCTCAATGTCCATCGCCCCGCGTGAGGCCCAGTATTCAATAGTGCGCACCGTGCGCTCTGGGCAGTCTGGATTGGAGCAGTAATAGGCGACCTCGCCCTCTTCACGTACCACCGGCGCAGCACAGAAGGGGCAATGCTGCGGCGGCGTGATGGGCTGTTCGTTGCCAGTGCGCAGATCGACCACCGGACCGACGACGTAGGGTATCACCTCGCCGGAGCGTTTGACGATCACCGTGTCGCCGAGGCGGATGTCTTTAGCGGCGATGTCGTCAAAGTTGTGCAGGGTAGCGTGTTTGACGGTCACGCCGCCCACTTCAACCGGCTCTAGGATCGCATAGGGAGCCAGCACACCGGTGCGCCCTACGTTGACGCCCACGCCGATCAGTTTGGTAGTGCGCTCTTCAGCGGGGAACTTGTAGGCGATCATGCCGCGTGGGTCCTTGCCTACCACGCCCAATTCCTCAACGATGGCCAGATCGTTGACTTTGATCACCATGCCATCCGCCTCGAAGTCCAGCGCCTGCCGTTGCTTCTCCCAAGCGTGGATGTAGGCCAGAGCTTCCTCCAAATCCTCATGGCGCCGGGAGTGGGCGAGCATAACCGGAAAGCCCAGCGCAGCCAGATAATGCAGCACATCCCATTGCGTGGTAGGGAGGTCTCCCTCGCCGCCCAGAATCTGATAGCAGGCCAGATCGAGCGGGCGGCTGGCCGTGATGTTGGGGTCCAGCTGGCGTACCGTGCCGGCGGCGGCGTTGCGGGGATTCATGAATGGCGGCTCGCCCTCTTCCATGCGGCGGCGGTTGAGGGCCTCGAAGACCGGCAAGCGGAAGAAAGCCTCGCCGCGCACGATCAAGCGCGGAGGAGCCGGTGGGCCATCGGGATCGGCAGGGATGCGCAGGGGCAGCTTTTTGATGGTGCGTAGGTTGGGCGTCACATCTTCGCCGATCTCGCCGTCTCCCCGTGTAGCGCCCTGCACAAAGACGCCGTTTTCGTAGGTCAGCACGACCGAAAGGCCATCCAGCTTGGGTTCTACAACGTAGTCCAGCTGGGTATCGGGCGGCAGCAGCTTGCCGATACGCGTGCGCCAAGCCAACACTTCCTCATCGCTGAAAGCGTTGGAGAGGCTTAACACCGGTGCCTCATGACGCACCTTGGGCAGATCGTCGCGCGGCGCCCCACCCACCCGTTGGGTGGGCGAGTCGGGCGTGATGAGTTCAGGATGCTCGGCCTCGATCCGTTTCAGCTCGTTGAAGAGCGCATCGTATTCGGCGTCGGTGATGACAGGCGCATCCAGCACATAGTAGCGATAGTTGTGATAGTGCAGTAGCTCACGTAGCTCGGCAGCGCGTTCGGCGGGCGTTTTGGCAACCATCCTCTCACCTATTTTCGCCTCGGTTCTGGTCAGGGGCGGGAGTGCCCCGCACAAAGACAACTTCCTCAAAGCCCAGGGCGCGGATGAGGCCACCGACGTATAGCTCGGCGTTCTTCTGCGCTGTCTCAAGGATGCCGTCTTCTAGCGCGGCCTCTAGGATGGCCTTCTCGGCCTCCTGGCGTGCTAATGTTTCCAGATCGACCTGCTGGCCGAAGAGTCCCGTCTGGCGGTCATAGACATAGGTATTGTCGTTATCCAGCGTCGCGACAAAGACCTCAGAGGCCGGCAGGGTCACATAGACCGTTGTGCCGGCCACATGCACATCGGCGACCGTCATGCGGGTGAGGTCCACACCGGCGATCACCTGCCCTTGGGCAACCAAGAGGAGTTTGTCACGGAAGAGGAAGCCCAGCGGCCCCTCGCCGCTCTCAGCGGCGATCACTTTCTCAATGGTGTAGGAGGCCGTCTCCAACCGTGCCAGCGTCTGCACCTCGTGCACTATCGTCTGCGGGCTGGCGATGAGCGTCGGCGTGGGGTTGAGAATCTGCTGCATCTGGGTGCTGACCGCATCGGGTACTGCCTCCAGCGGGCGGCGTAGCTGAAGAAGGGTGTCCACGATCAGGTAGCCGACGACGGCGATCCCCAGCAGCAGCGCCAGCAGGACGATCGTGCCCAGCAGGCGAGTGGGGCTGCGGCGCGGCATCTTGGCTTCGTCATTCTCCCCCATCCCAACCGCTCCTCAGGCGTTCGGGGTCCCAATCTCGGATTGGACAGGACCTCAACGGTAGATGATCTCCACACTGTGATCTACGACCAGCACATCAGGCCGATTGACCTCGATCCAAGCCACGATGTTGTCCAATGTCGCTTGGGCATGGGCCGCAGAGGTCGTGACAACGGCCACGCCCAATGCCGAAGACTGCCACACGTCGTTGTGGTCAATCTCGCTACACGAGGCGTTGAACTCCTTACGGACGCGCAGAACCAGGCTTTTGACGGCGCTGCGCTTCTCCTTCAGCGAGTGGACGCCGGGTAGCTGCAGCTCAATGATGCTTGTTCCGATCACCATACTTGCATTCTACCACAGAACGGCAGTCAGCGAGGGGGATGCCTCTGGCTTTGCCCATCTTTTCACAAGGCGATATAATGGGTATATAACATCCCATTCGGGACGGATGCATAAGCTTGCTGCATCCTGTTGTTGGAGGGAGATTTCTGCATGGCCACGCTCGTCACCACCGTCCGCGAAGTGTTGCGCTATCGGGGCAAGGAGGGGCAGCTGGCCTGGATCGGTCACCGCTTGGCCGGATTGGGCACTTTGCTCTTCTTTGTCATCCACGTGATAGATACCTCCTTCGTTACCTTTGCCCCCCAACTCTATGAGCACGCTATCGAACTTTACCGCGCTCTGCCTTTCCAGATTGGTGAGATGATCCTTATGCTGGCCGTGATCTATCACGGCGTCAACGGCCTGCGCGTGGCGCTCATGGATTGGCGGCCTGCGCTATGGGACCATCAGCGGGCGCTGACACTGGGCGCATTTGCCTTGACCGCCGTCCTGTACACGCCTGTCCTGCTGATCATGGGGCGCCACGCACTTGAAAACCTCTACGGCATCCACCTATTTTGATAGGAGATCGCTATGGCCATCCGCTCCACTACCCTCAAGCCGCAGGGCAGCCGCTTTGAGACGCTAGCTTGGAAATACATGCGTTGGTCGGGTGTGCTGCTCATTCCTCTGGCCTTCGGACATCTGGCGATTATGCACCTCATCAACAGCGTCTATGAGATCGACTACCAGTGGGTGATCGAGAAACGTTGGGCTTTGCTGGGCTGGCGCCTCTATGACGCCTTCCTGCTGTGGTTTGCTGGTCTGCACGGCTTTAACGGCCTGCGCACCGTCATCAACGACTATGCCCATCATCCCACGCTCAACCGCACCCTCAAAGTGCTCCTCATCGGCTTGTTGATCTTGATCTTTGCCCTCGGCACGGCGGCTTTGCTGCTGGCTCCGCAGGAAGCAGAAGAGGGTGCTGCCCATATTTTGGATAGCCTGATCTAGGGACAGGGAAGAAGATGCCTATCCATCGGTTTGATGCGCTTATCGTAGGAGCGGGTGGGGCAGGCCTGATGGCTGCTCTATACGCTTCCCGCAGCGTGAAGACCGCCGTGATCAGCAAACTTTACCCCACCCGTTCTCACACCGGCGCGGCCCAGGGCGGCATCGGTGCGGCGTTGGGCAACGAGGAAGAAGACCACTGGGAGTGGCACGCCTTTGACACCGTCAAAGGCTCGGATTATCTGGCGGATCAGGATGCGGTCGAGATCATGTGCCGCGAGGCCATTGATGCTGTCATCGAACTGGAGCATATGGGCTTGCCCTTTGACCGCACGCCGGACGGCAAGATCGCCCAGCGGCGTTTTGGCGGTCACACCAACAATCTCACCGGCAAGCCGGTGCGCCGCGCCTGCCATGCTGCTGACCGCACCGGCCACATGATCCTGCAAACACTCTACCAACAGTGCATCAAAAACAACGTCACTTTCTTTGACGAGTTCCATGTTGTGGACCTCATCCTGAACAACGGCAGGGTGGCAGGCGTTGTCGCCGTGGAAATCGGCACGGGCGAGGTACACGTTTTCCACGCCAAAGCGGTGCTGTTTGCCACCGGCGGGTGGGGCAAGGTGTGGGAAATCACCTCCAATGCATTCACCCTCACCGGCGATGGGAACGCCGTCCTGCTGCGACGTGGTATCCCGCAAGAGGACCTTGAGTTCTACCAGTTTCACCCCACCGGCATCTACCGTTTGGGGATTCTGATCACTGAGGGCGTGCGCGGCGAGGGCGGCGTGCTGCTCAACGGCCTCGGCGAGCGTTTCATGGAGCGCTACGCCCCGCACATCAAAGACCTCGCCAGCCGCGATGTCGTCTCGCGGGCCATCTATCTTGAGATCCGAGAAGGGCGTGGTGTCAACGGCAAGCGTTACGTGCACCTTGATGTAACGCCGGAGACGGTCAACCGCTATCTAGCTGAAGCGGGTGAAGCGCGGCGCATCGACCGCGCTTATATCGAGAGCAAGCTGCCCGACATTCTGGACTTCTGCCGCACCTATCTGGGCATCGACCCGGCCAGCGAGCCGATCCCGGTCCAGCCCACTGCCCACTATGCGATGGGTGGCATTCCCACCAACGTCAACGCCGAAGTGGTGATCGATGAACAGGGCACCGTGCTGCCCGGCCTGTACGCCGCAGGGGAATGCGCCTGCGTCTCTGTACACGGCGCTAACCGCCTTGGCACCAACTCGCTGGTGGACTTGGTGGTGTTCGGTAAGCGGGGCGGCATCGCCATGGCCGAATACTGCCAGGGGGCGGACTTTGTTCCCCTACCGCCGCAACCCGCTGCCGAAGCCGAAGCCGAGATCGAGCGCCTGCGGCGGGCCAGAGGGCACTGGCGGGTGGCGCAGCTGCGGGCGGAAATGCAGCAGCTGATGTTCGACCACGTGGGCGTGTTCCGCACGGAGGATGGCCTGCAGCAGGCCATCGAGGGCTTGCGTGAACTGAAGGAACGTTATCGCACCGATCTGCACGTGGATGATGCAGGCTATGTCTTCAATCAGGACCTGCTAGAGGCATGGGAACTAGGTGGCCTTTTGGACATCGCCGAGGCGACCGCTCTCTCCGCGCTTGCTCGTCGGGAAAGCCGAGGCGCCCACTCGCGTGAGGATTACCCTCAGCGCAACGACGAGGAGTTTCTCAAGCATACGCTTATCACCCGTCTGCCCGATGGGAGCCATCAGATCGGCTATAAGCCGGTGGTCATCACCAAGTATCAGCCTAAGGAGCGCGTTTACTGATGGAAGTAACCCTGCGCATCCGGCGCTACAATCCGGAGCTTGACCGCAAGCCCTACTGGGCAGAGTACACGTTGATGGACGTAGAGCCATCCGAGCGTGTGCTGGACCTGCTACACCGCGTGAAGTGGCAGGTAGACGGCACGCTGGCATTGCGCCGCTCCTGTGGACACGGCATCTGCGGCTCGGATGCCATGCGCATTAATGGCGTCAACATGCTGGCCTGCAAGGCGGTGGTGAAGAACCTGATCAAGGGCGAGAAGGGCCGCATTCAAGTTGAGCCAATCCTTGGGCTGCGGGTGATCAAAGACCTCATTGTGGATATGGAACCGTTCATGGCCCACTACCGCTCGGTGCGGCCTTATCTGGTCAACGATGAACCGCCGCCCGAACGCGAGCGGTTGCAATCGCCGCAAGAGCGTAGCCGGTACGAGGAGGGCACCAAATGCATCCTCTGTGCAGCGTGCACTACCTCTTGTCCCTCTTTCTGGGCCAACGGCACATATGTTGGCCCGGCAGCGATTGTACAGGCGCACCGTTTCATCTTCGACAGCCGTGATCGAGCCACCGCTGAACGTTTAGCCATCCTCGCTGAAGGGAACGGCGTGTGGCGTTGCCGCACCATCTTTAACTGCACCAGCGCTTGCCCACGCGGTATCCCTGTGACGCGCCTTATCGCCGAGGTCAAGCAGGCCATTGGTGGGCGCTAACGAGACGGTATGTCTCCTTCCCCACCTGCAACCCTCAATCGAGATGTGCGTATACATTGGTAGCACATCCCAGAGCAGGGTGATAAGGAGTCGCAGAAATGGCAGACAATAAGGCCGCCGGAAGCGGTATCCCAGAGAACGAAAAGCCCCAGGCGGAAGAGGTAGATATCGCAGCCGAGTTCGCCGCGCTGGGCAAGAAGTTCGCCGAGGCCATTCAGGCAGCATGGTATAGTCAGGAACGCCAGAAATTGCAGGAGGACATCAAAGAGGGCCTTGACCGTTTTGTGGAAGAGGTGGACAAGGCCATCAAAGACCTGCGCGAATCGGAAGTGGCGCAGAAGGTGCAGAGCGGTGTACAACAGGCCGCTGAAGAAGTGCGCTCCGGTAAGGTGGGCGAGGAAGTACGCCGCGCCTTGGTGACCGGTCTGCGCAGCCTGAGCGAGGCGCTTGACCGCATGGCGAGTAGCTTCACCCCGCTGGAAGGCGAGGAGAGGCCCAAGGAGTAGGACCGGCATTGCCCATACAGGAGGGACGACGGCACTGCTGCGCCCCTCCTGTTTTCTTTTAGGGGATGCGCTCAAAACGGGCCACCCACACGCGGTTTGTCTCGCTGCGCACTACAAAGCGCTCATCCACGCGCCAGCCGCACAGCCAAACGATCGCCTCGCCCGCTGCTAACAACGGCAAGCGATCCCGCCAGAGCGCCGGTATTTTCTCGTTGATCATAAAGGTACTCACCTTCTGCGTGCCGCCCACCCCCGATGGGCGGAAGCGGTCGCCTGCTCGGCGCGTGCGCAGCACCAACGGCCCCTGCAGCGCATCCGCCGCAAGGGGTGCCGCCCAGGGATCGGCCAGCAGGCGCTCCCACATTGGGCCATTGCGTGGGCCATCGTACTCCCGAAGGCTGAAGCACCACACAGACCCAGGCAGTGGATATTCCCCAAGCCCGTTCAGGTCGAGCACGCTCCCCGGAGCAAGCAACGGCCAATCCGGGGGCGGCGGCAACCCACCAACCGGCATGATGATCAGCGCGTCGTAGTCCACACGCAGTATCAGGCCGGCGGGCAAGGTGGCCTGAGCGCCTGTCTCGCCACGCTGCGCCACACGGACGGCGTCCTCAACGTGCTGGTAGCTCACATCGCGCAGGTGGGGGCGTAGCTGCCACGTCGCCCGTCGGATCGTGGCCCGCTGGAGGGCCAACGGCAGTGCCCGCCAGCCCTCCAAATCAAAGCAGATGTGCGCTCCGTCTGCCTTACGGGTGATCTGCTCCCATGCAGCATGGGCTTGCGCTTGCAACACTTCGTAGTCGGCGGCAAGGACCGCCGCTGTGCGCAGAAGCATGGCGCGGATGTTGGGGTTGATGCGTTCCAGCAAGGGCAGCACCTCGTGGCGCAGGCGATTGCGGAAGTAAGTCGTATCCAAGTTAGAGCGGTCAAAGCGCGGCGTGAGGCCCCATTCGGCGCAGTAGGCTTCAATAGCGGCACGTGATATGTTCAGCAAAGGGCGGACAAGCAGGAGCGACGCCTCCAGCGGCTTCAGTAGGTGATATTCGCTGAGGTTGGTCACCAGCAGCATACCGCGCAGACCAGCCAGCCCCGCCCCACGCAGTAGATGCATCAGCACCGTCTCAGCCTGATCGTCTGCATTGTGTCCTACGGCGATCACACGGGCACCCAATGCCGTTGCCTGCTGGGCTAACGCCGTGTAACGTGCCTGACGGGCGGCTTCCTCCAGCGAAAGTCTACGTTCGGCGGCCAGAGCGGGCACATCCATCCGCACCACGTGGCAGGGAATGCCCCATCCTGCGGCGATCTCGGCCACGAAACGCGCGTCGGCGTTGGCATCCTCGCCACGAATCTGGTGGTTGACATGCACCACGTGGGGATGTACCCCCAGTGATGCACTCGCCCGCACAAAGAGGTGGAGCAGCGCCAGCGAATCCGGCCCGCCGGAGACACCTACCACGACCTTGTCCCCACGCTGTAGCACGCCCAATGTCTGGAGGGTGCGTTCAAACTCCACCAGTAAGTCCATAACTGGCATTATAACCGACCAGCGCAGCGTAGACGTACTCCGTGCGTCGGCTAATCACAGTTTGCGCACTCACCTACCCAACGGTACGATCTCTGCCGTTATGGACGGACATCTGGGCTTCCAACGCAGGCGGGTCAGGCTGTTGATGGCAGCCTTGGCGCTGGGGCTGGTGGCGCTGATCGCTTCGGTTGGCATTGCCACTGCCGCCGGCGAGCGCTATCCCATGCAACAGCAGCCTACCGCCACCCCAACCAGTGGCCAGTTTCAGTTCCCCACTGCCACGCCGACGCCCATCGGTGGGCCGACTAGTACCCCTACGCGCACACCGACGCTGGTGCCCGTGATGGCCGAAATCATCGGCGATCCTACCAACCTGCGCACGGGGCCGGGCCTAGACTTTGACCTTGTAGCCGAACTAAGGCCCGGCGTCATGCTGCCTATCATCGGGCGCTGGATAGGCTACGATTGGTATCAAGTAGCATGGGCCGACGCCCCGGAGGGCAAGGCCTGGGTTTATGCCCCATTGGTTATTGTGCGCGGCGACATCACTACCGTTCCGGCGGTGGAACCGCCTGCTCCCCCGACCATAGACCCCACACAGGCAGCGATTCAAGCCACTGCGACGGTGCTGCTCCAAACGCCGGGGGCAGCCGAGACTGCCACTGCCACCGCCTTTTTCTTCCCAACGGGCATTTTCACCCAGACGCCTGTGGTAGGGGGGCAGGTGGCAGCGGGCGTCCTGCCGACCTTTACGCCGCCGCCTCCCTACCAGCAGCCCCAGGAGCTGCCCATCCCGACCGTCAACGGTGAGCGCAGCGGCGGCATACCGCCCGCCGTGCTGATCATCGCCCTTGCTACGATGGGGGCGCTGTCATTGGTGCTGGGGCTGCTACGTCGCCTGTTTTAAGCAAAGGGTTTTGTGAGAAGTCATTGAGCGACCTCACGGCGGTTGCGCACGCAGATCACGGTAGCCCATTTCCAGCATCCAGGGGCATAGGATGGGGCCGCCGTGCCGATCGGGCTGCGGCGGGTCAACGGGCAGGCCGTCAAATCCGCGCAAATAGCCTGCCGGGCCGCTGATCTGTTCGCTCGCAGCGGGCGAGAGGTCGGGATCGCCTATAGCGATGGCGTGGATGTGGATGGGCGATCCCGGGTACAGGTCATCTTCGTAGCGCACCCACGCCGCGAAGCCCGCTAAACGCAGCGCCCGGATCATCGCCTCTAGATCGTCGTAGAGCACCACCCCACTTTGGGGATGACGCACCGAGAGATCGACAGCGCCCCCGCCATCGTGCGTCCCGAAGCTCGCTGCGAGGCCCGGCGTGTAAGACCCCTGTGTGATAGCGGAGAGGAACCGAACCGGACCGCCGTAGAGTTCCTGTGCGTGTTCGAGCATGGCCACCGTGCGGCGATTAAGGATGTGCCCACCGATAACGACGTGTGTCATATCGTCCGGCGGCTTCAGGCAGCCATAGGGCGTGGCGGTTGCCGTAGCGGATGGGATCGGGCTTGGGGTGAGAGTGGGAGCAAAGGTGAGGGTGACGGTTGCCGTAGCAGTTGGGGAGAGGACGGGGGTAGAGACCACCTCGGCTTCCTTGCTGGGCGATGGCGTGGGAGTCGGTGGCTGGCGGGCGGGCACATCGTCCG
>DAOTYL010000337.1:0-2785 GCA_034434955.1 Anaerolineae bacterium
CGATGCTCTTTTGCCAACCGCCAGATCACATCATAGTCCAGCCGACCGGTCTTGGGGTCTACCGGATACTGCACGGCCTTGAAGAAGTGAGCCGAGAAGTTGACTTTCCAGCCGTGTGTCAGATGTCCACCATCGGGAAGGGCGAGGCCCATCACTGTATCGCCCGGAGCCAACAGCGCATAGTAGACAGCAAGGTTGGCCGGGGAACCGGAGTACGGTTGCACGTTGGCATGATCGGCCTTGAAGAGCCGTTTGGCGCGCTCAATGGCCAACGCCTCGATGACATCTACATACTCGTTGCCGCCATAATAGCGCTTATAGACATAGCCCTCGGAGTATTTGTTGGTGAATACCGAGCCGATCGCCGTGAGCACGGCGCGGCTGACGTAGTTCTCCGAAGGGATGAGCTCGATGCCTTCCTGCTGCCGTTTAGTCTCGGCGAGGAGCGCATTGTAGATTTCGGGGTCAACTTCTTGAAGAGGTCGGCTGTTGCGCACAGCGCCGCTGTGCACAACAGCAGCAGATTCGGATAGCCCTGTCTTTTGCATGGTCCATTCGTCTCCACATCCAAACCTGACCTGTGCTAGGTCGTGGCCCTTTCTTCATTTTACCTTAAATGAGGCCCACTACACTCTTTAAAGGCGGCGGATCACTCAATTCCCAGCAGCCAGCACAGCTTCAGGGCAGTGAAGTTGTTGCGCAAGTAATGAGCGTACCGCAACCCCATGTCTACGTACTCCCTGTCAAGACCTAGCCCTGCTGCATCAGTGGGGCCGCCGGCTTGCTGTAGCCAATCCGCGATCTGGGCAGCAGAGGGCACGGTGGCAGCGATCTCTTGGATGGCCTCCCAGTTGGCAATCACCCGCTCTTTCAGCGCGGCGAAAGTCTGCTCGGTCAAGTTGAGGAACGGCGCCTGTTCGACGATGACTTGGGGGGCCAGGGGGCCGTAGCCGATCGTGATGTGCTCTATTTCCCGATCACGGTCAGGTAGCGACCGCGCCGCGAGGCGCTTGGCGACCTCTTCTCTCGATAGTTGCCGGATGCGCTCGTAGTGCTGGGCGACAAGCACTGCCCCTACCCCCACTTTGGCCCCATGCAGGATCGCCGGACGCCCCTCGCGCAGTAGCTTCATTTCCCAGTAGTGTGATAGGTGGTGCTCTGAGCCGGAAGCGGGCTGCGAACGGCCAAACTCGACCATACATAACCCTGACTCGACTAGCCCCTCCATAATGCGGCGCACTCCCTCCGGCGAGGCGCGGCCGATCTCTGCTGCATGATCGGCACAGCGCCCTACGGCGATGCGCACGCGCTGGGCGATTGGCTCGCTGTAGGTCTCATCCCACAGCAGGTTGCCGAGCTTCCAGTCGGCTAGGGCGGTGTATTTACCGATCATGTCGCCGAATCCAGCGGCGATCATGCGTTGGGGGGCGGCGCACAGGGTGGGCAGATCGGCAAAAACCGCCAGTGGCGGGTGTGCCGCCGCCGTGATCTTCAGCCCCTCAATGACCAACGGCGCGACGGGAGAAGTAAAGCCATCCACCGAGGGCGCTGTGGGGATAGAGATGAAACTGCTCTTGCTCCGGTGGCTGACAAAGCGTGTGATGTCGGTAACGGTGCCGGAGCCAACCGCCAGATACACCCGATCGGCCGTATCGGCACGCACGAAGACCTGCATGATATAGTGCTCGTCGGCGATGACCTCTTTGCCGCGCAGCACGACTGTCTGTACATCCCACCCCTTTTGCCGGAGGGCGTTCTCGACGGTCTGCCCGAGGACCGCGTAGGTCGTCTCGTCGGCTACCAGCAGGAAGCGGCTCAAGGCGGCAGATAAGCAGTGTTCAACCAAGCGCCCAATGGCGTTCTCCCCGATGTAGATGGATATTTCGGATTTCACGGCATTATCCTCATCGTTAAGCGCAGTAAATGAGGTTCTTGATGTCAACAGGCTGGCTGCGGCCGCCTCAGTATAGCGCAGTTGCTTCTTCTGCCGCAGACTGCGATCTGATAGGCGGAGCTGCAGCAAGCACTATGTGATGAATGTCATGGTCTTTTTGCGATGAACATCACATCCGCCTCTCTCAAAAGGCGCTTATAGTGTGGCATGTAACATGTTACATGCCACATATCACATATCAGAGCGCCGGTCTGCATTTTCACAATCCTCATTAGCAAGCCCGAAGTTGGGCATCTTTGCCCTGATAGGATGACGGGTGGACCTAGAAGGGTTCCCGCTTAATCTGACCGACCTTAGTGAACAGACCTATATGGTGCTGAGAGAGAACATCCTCAAGCGCCATATTAAGCCCGGTGAGCGTATCTCCGCTGAGGAGATTGCCCACTTGTTGGGCGTCAGCCGCACACCAGTTATGGATGCTCTCAAGCGGTTGGCCAGCGACGGGTTGGTTGAGATCATCCCCCGGCGTGGCACTTTCGTCACGCAGATGACGGCCCAGGACGTGGTCGAGCTCTTCGATATCCGCATCATGATTGAGCTGTATGCTGCTGAGTGCATCCTCAAGAACGGCGCAGCCGATCGCTTTCTGGAAGACATCCGAGAGCCCATGCGCACCATGGAAGAAGCCATGGTCAACGGCGACTACGGCGACTATGAGGCTTTCATCAATGCTGACCGCGAGCTGCACCTGCGGCTGGTGAGCAATGCCGGGAATCAGCGCCTGTTGCGTATTTATCGCGATATGAACGTGCACATGCAGATCGCACGTACCCACTACATGGAGCATGTGGAGAACGCCCGTCAGGCTCACGAAGAGCATCTGGCGATCGT
>DAOTYL010000338.1:0-3337 GCA_034434955.1 Anaerolineae bacterium
GCCGCCGGCGCGGATTACTGGCTGCTCGGCGCAAAGAGCACCCAACTCAAGAGCAGCAAGCCGGTCGTTTCCATCGGCGCCGTGCGCACCGGCTCGGGCAAGAGCCAGACCACGCGCTATGTCGTTTCAGCGCTGCGCGAGATGGGCTTCCGTGTGGTGGTCGTGCGCCATCCCATGCCCTACGGCGATCTGGCCACTCAGGCCGTGCAGCGCTTCGCCGATCACAGCGACCTTGAGCGCTACAACTGCACCATTGAGGAGCGCGAGGAGTACGAGCCGCATCTCGACCGCGGGGCAGTGGTCTACGCGGGTGTGGATTACGAGGCCATCCTGCGACAGGCTGAACGGGAAGCCGACATCGTCGTCTGGGATGGCGGCAACAATGACTTCCCCTTCTACTCCTCTGACTTCCACATTGTGGTGGTCGACCCCCATCGCCCCGGCCACGAGCTGGCCTATCACCCGGGCGAGGCTAACCTGCGCATGGCCGATGTGGTGGTCATCAATAAGGTGGATACCGCCGACTACCAGAACGTGCTGACGGTGATGGGCAACGCCCAGCGCATCAACCCTCAAGCGGCGATCGTTCTGGCCGCCTCGCCCATCTTTGTGGAAAACCCCGCCGCCATTCGCGGCAAGCGCGTGCTGGTCATTGAGGACGGCCCCACCCTCACGCACGGCGAGATGGCCTACGGTGCGGGCGTGGTCGCCGCCAACCGCTTCGGCGCTGCCGAGATCATTGACCCCCGTCCTTTCGCCGTGCGCTCTATCGCCACCACCTATGAGAAGTATCCCAACACGGGCAAGGTGCTTCCCGCTATGGGGTATGGCGATGAGCAGATGCGCGATCTAGAGGAGACCATCAACCGCTCCAACGCCGATCTGGTGATCGCCGCTACGCCCATTGACCTGCGCCGCGTGATCACCGTGCGGTTGCCACTGGAGCGGGTGCGTTATGAGTTGCAGCCCATTGGCGTTCCCACGCTGAAGGACCTGCTGGAGCAGAAGTTCGGCGAAGCGTAGATGAGCAACCCTACCGACCCTAATCTGTGAGGAGGGAGCATCCATGCGAACAGTCTATGCTGTATCCGGCGGGGTAAGCAAGTTCGCCAAGACCCGCCCCGATAAAACCTTTCAGGCCATCGTCAAAGAGGCCTACGATTATGCCCTCGCCGATCTAGGCCTTGAGTTCCGTCAGTTCAACGAATTGGTGGACGGCTCGGTTGCCAGCTACTTCTCCGATCACTTCACGCGGCAGCTCAAAGCGGCCACCATGGCGCAAGACTACCTCGGTCTGTGCCCCAAGCCCAGTCACCGCGTGGAGGGCGGTGGCGCAACGGGCGGCATCTGCTTTCAGGAGGCCTGGAAAGCCGTCGCCAGCGGCTACATGGACATCTGCGTGGCCTTCGGCTTTGAGACCATGAGCCACGTGGAAACGTGGAAGGGCAACGAGTTCATCGCCCTTGCCTCGGACGTCAGCTTTGACTATCCCGTTGGCGGTTTCTACTCCGGCTACTACGCCATGATGGTCACCCGCCACATGAAGGAGTTTGGCACTACCGTTGAACAGATGGCCGCCGTATCCGTCAAGAATCACATCAACGCCTACTACAACCCCTATGCCCAAAAGCGCAACCGCTACACCATTCAAGACGTGCGCAACGCCCCGATGGTGGCCTGGCCCCTTACTCGTCTGGATATCTGCGTCATGAGCGACGGCGCAGCGGTGGTCATCCTTGCTTCTGAAGAAGGATTAGCCAAACTGGAAAAGGCCTCCGGCCGCACCTACCCCAAAGTGATCGTCACAGGCATCGGGCGTGGCACAGACGCTATGCGTATGGCGGATCGCCCCCACCAGTCCTTTGACGACTTTATGCGGTACAACGCTCTGCCCATTGAGCGCGACAATGCCGACACCGTTGCCTACTACCGCGATCTATGGGAGCGCGGCTTCCGCTATCCGGGTGTGCACTCCTTCCGTGCCGGGCGCATGGCCAGCATGGAAGCCTATCGCCACGCCGGCATCTACGATCCCCTGCACGAGCTGGATTTCATCGAACTGCACGATGCCTACACCTCATCGGAAATCCAGACCTACGAGGATATGGGGCTTTGTCGCTATGGAGAAGGCGGCCCCTTCGCCGCCAGCGGCAAGGCCTTCATGCCCGGCATCGACTACGGCCTTGACCTGCCCGAGGCGCCCATCTGCCCGGTCAATCCCTCCGGCGGTTTGATCGCTTGCGGCCACCCTGTGGGTGCAACAGGCCTCATGCAGGCTGTCTTTGCCATCTGGCAGCTGCAAGGAACGATCGAGAAGCACTTTGGGGATGCTACCTTGCAGGTGCGCAACGCCCGGCGCGGGGCTATCCACTCCCATGCCGGCACGGGCACTTACGTCACCGTCTCGATTCTGGAAGCGGAGGCGTGATCATGACCAAGCTACCGGACTACTTCGAGGAAACATTGGAGGGCACGATCGTCTACGATCTGCCCTTCCCACTGGTGCTGGATGCCGAGGGGCTGGCCTCCCTCAAGAAAATGTCGCCCCTGCGGGTGCGGCAGTCCTACCACATTGAGTATCTGCATTCTTACGGTCAGGATTCGCCCTTCTTCGTCGGGCTGACCAACCGCGTGCAGTTGGGCAACCGCGATCCGGAAACCGGCTACACCTATGCCACCCCACGCGGCCATGATATGTACACCGGCAACGAAACCGAATGGGTGGTGCTGCCAGAGGTGGGCGTAGTTCATGCCTTCACCGTGTGCTACTTCGGCTCGGAGGCTTTTCTCAAGGAGACGCCTTTCGTGCTGGCCCTTATTGAGTACGAAGGCGTGGACACGCTCTTCTTGGCGCGTCTGATGGGCGTTGACCCCGAAGAGGCCAGCATAGACTGGATCGGCATGAAGGTGCGCGCTCGCTACCGCCGCAACAGCAAAATCTCACCCACGGATATTTACTTTGTGCCGGTGGAAGAATAAAGGCTCGCACACTGTACTATGATGCACGTCACACCCTCCCTCATTGTCCACGGCGGCGCTGGTACTTTAGATGCCGGCACCGAGCGGGTCCATATAGAAGGTGTGCGCCGCGCCGCTGAATTGGGCTGGAAGCTCCTGTTGGAAGGTTGCCCTGCTCTTGATGTTGTAGAACAAGCGGTGCGCATTCTGGAGGATGACCCCGAGTTCGACGCCGGACGCGGCAGCTACCTGAACTCCGCCGGTCACATCGAGATGGACGCCCTCATCATGGATGGCCGCACACTGGAGAGTGGCGCAGTGGCAGCCGTGCGGTGCATTGCCCACCCCATCACCCTCGCCCGTCTGGTGATGACCGAAA
>DAOTYL010000339.1:0-4027 GCA_034434955.1 Anaerolineae bacterium
GTGTGCTGGTTACAGGGACAACCGGCGTCCAACTGAACAGGCATTTCGCCGCAGACAGCTGGCGTCCGTACCGCAGGTACGGCTGAAAGATGCCCGCCGAGGCGAAGGACAGACGAGCGGGGTTAGCAGCCTGTGTGGGTTGCGCCGTTCGTAAAGGGTCTTCGTCGGCAGCAGGGCGAAGGCCGTTTTGTTTGTCTAGGCGGCAATGGCCTTACCGGACAAAGGTTGTGATTCCGTGCGGTGCAAAGGAGGTGAGATCACTTGGCAATCACGAAAGAGCGCAAGAGGGAACTCGTTGCTGAGTACGCTGATTTGCTGAACCGCAGCAAGGCGATCATTTTCGCTGAGTACCGCGGTATGAACAACGCCCAGATGACCGCCCTGCGGCGCGCCCTGCGCGAAGTGGGCGGCGCCTATCATGTCACCAAGCTGTCGCTGCTCAAACTGGCGCTCGCCGAGGCCGGCTACCCCTTGTTGGAGGGTGAACTGAAGGGAGCGCCTATTGCTGTCGGCTTCTGCCTCGATGAGGTTCCGCCGGTGGCGAAGACGCTGGTTGAACATGCCAAGGAGAGCGGGCTGCTGGTCTTGCGCGGCGGCTTGATGGGTACCAGCAGGCTCAGCGCCAAGGATGTTGAGGCGCTGGCGGAATTGCCCTCGCTCGATGTGCTGCGGGCACAGCTCCTGGGCCTGCTGGATGCGCCGGCAGCCAATTTGGTTGGCGTCATTCAGGCTGGTGTGGCGCAGATCGTCAACGTGCTCAGCGCCTATGCCGAGCAGGGTGGTGAAGCGGCGGCAGAGGTCGCTGCAAGTTAGATAACCATGAGAAACCATTTAGCAAATTGGGGAGAATAGGGACCAATGGCCGATCTTGAGAAGCTTGTGGAAGAGCTCAGCTCACTCTCGCTGCTTGAAGCAGCGCAGCTCAAGCGGATGCTTGAGGAGAAATGGGGTGTTACGGCGGCGGTGCCGATGGCTATGGCGGCTATGCCGGGTGCTATGGCTGCTCCCGCAGCCGCCGAAGCCGTTGAGGAGAAGGAGGAGTTTGACGTTGTCCTCAAGGATGCTGGCCCCAGGCGCATTCAGGTCATCAAGGCTGTGCGTGCTCTAAAGCCCGATCTGGGCCTTAAGGAAGCCAAAGACCTAGTGGAAAACGTCCCCAGCGTGATCTTGGAGGGTGTTCCCAAGGATCAGGCTAATGACGCCAAGGCCAAGCTGGAAGCCGAAGGCGCAGTGATTGAGATCAAGTAGGGCGCTTTACCAGCACCGCACTGCAACAGGTTGTCCCTCTCGTGGACAACCTGTTTTGCTTTCACAGCGTGGCGCGATCGGCCAGCCAGGGATGGCCCAGGCGGGTGAACTTATCGAGGAAAAGCTGAAGGTGCGCTGCTAGCTCTTCCTCTGAGGTATACGTCCACACCTGATCCTCGCCGGAATGATGGAGCACATCACCGGGGTGGTTAGAGAGGCGAGTATGCAGGCGTCCGGGCCAGGCAGGCACGACGATCTGCGTCGTCGGGTCTTGCACCTTGAAGCGGTCCAGGTTGATGAAGAAAGAATGCCGTTCTGGGTGCGGTAGAATGTGCGCCCACTCCGTGTGTTCAAAGTGCACGCGCAAGATTATGTCCGGCTCCAGGTAGGCGACAAAGCGCACGTTAGCGTAGTAAGTGTCAGCAGTGTGGTCCAGCCGCCCGCTGACCTTGATCATCACGTCGTTGCTCTTAAGGGCGTAGCCCAGCGCAGCCAGCGGGGCGCTCAGCGTCTGGGCTATAGGCTGGTTAAAAGCCTCCTGAAGCATCGCTACATCAGGCGGATCGCCTTCAAGGGGGTCGTGGGGCAGATGCCACAGATACTCGTTGATGCGCGTCATCGCTCCTGCTCCCGATGCCGCCGACCACGCCGCGTCAGCTCGCGGATTTGGTCGGGGGCAAAGCCCTGCTCCAGCGCCCACTCTACCTTGGGCTTCAAAGCGCCCGTCGGACAGACGCCCACGCATAGCCCGCAGAAGACGCAGGTAGTATCCGGCATGGGCAGATCGGCGAAGGTGGCAATATGGCTGTGAAAGCCGCGCCCCCCGAAGTTGAGTGCATAGGCGTACTGGCCGTCATCGGCGCAGGCTTGCACGCAGCGCCAGCACATCACACACTGGGAATAGTCGCGCACATAGAAGGGGTTGTCATCCAGCAAGGGAAAATCACGGCGTGCGCCGCCGGCGAAGCGTGAGAGGTCTGCGCCGTATGTAGCGATAAGGCTTTGGATTTCAGGGGCTTCGTCGAGTCTGACCGCCGAACCGAGCATCTCCAGAATGGTGCGTCGGCTGCGCTCGACACGTGGGCTGTGAGTATGCACGACCATGCCCGGCGCACACTCGGCGGCGCAAGAGGCTACCAGCACACGTGACTTCTCTACCTCGACTACGCACATACGGCACACGGCGGGCGGTGTCAAGGCCTCGTGGTAGCAGATGCGGGGGATATGGATGCCGATCTGCTCAGCGGCCTCAAGGATCGTCGTCCCCCGCGGGACGGAGACCTGTTGGCCGTCAATGGTCAGTGTGATCATCTCGTCAGACATGCAGTGTTCCCTCCCTCTCATGCCCGTCGGGGCCGGATTGCGATGCACAGAGCACTCGCTCAGGATAGGTGTAGATGTTCATACTGTTGCGGCGCAGGTAGCCGACCAGCGTCATGTGCCATTCGGCGGCCAGCCGCACGGAGAGGCTGGTGGGCGAGGTACGCGAGCATACGATCGGCACACCCATGCTGCGTGCCTTGTTGATCATCTCTGAACTGATGCGCCCTGTGGTTAGGATGATCTTGTCGCGTGTGTCCATACCGCCGAGCAGCGCCTTGCCGCGTAGTTTGTCCAGTGTGTTGTGACGCCCCACATCTTCAGCGGCGGCTAACACGTGCTCGCCATCGCTGAGCACAGAGGTATGTACGCCGCGTGCTCGGCTGTAGATGGCCGCATGTCGGTAAAGTTGATCCATGAGGTCCCATAGCCGCTCTGCGCTGATGCAGAGGTCTGAATCCAATGGCGGGTGGGCCGCGCTTAGGTCGTCAAAGGTGACGCCGCCCCCACAACCGGAGGTGAGCACCATGCGGCGCGGTGGATCGAACGTTGCTGTGCGTAGCCACACGTCCACGCAGGCACCGCTGGGGCAGAGGTGCACAGCGCGCACTTCATCCAGTGAGGCGATGACGCCCTCGTTGGCCAGGAAACCCAGTGCCAGTGCTTCCTGATCCAGCGGCGTGCTCATGATCGTCGCCAGCTCCTGCCCGTTGACGAAGATCGAGACCAGTTGCTCGTGGATGATCTCGGCATCTATGGTCTCCCATGTGCCGTCGCGCTTCACGATCGTGTACGCCGTCGGAATGGTCCCTTCATCTTTAGTGCGTTCCATTACTGCCACCGACTCATAAGCTACCAGTTTGCTAACGACCTCGGATTGCACAAGGCATGGATCGAATCAGCGTGATTTGTGGGCCGATCCTCCGTCTCCGTCTGTCCTGACAATCTCCGGCCACAACCTCAGTGCACTCATGACAGCCATGGCTGCTGTCTGCCCCAACCCACAGATGGAGGCGTCAGTCATCGTTGCCCCGATATCCATCAGGCGCTCGACATCGCCGGGCTGTGCGTGCCCCTCCACTATGCGCTCGATGATCTCGAGCTGGCGTTGTGTGCCGAGCTGGCAGGGATAGCACTTGCCGCACGATTCGTGGGCGAAGAAGTGCGCCAGCGCCAGCAGTATCCTGCGCAGATCGACTGTCTTGTTGAAGACCATGATGGCGCCGGAACCGATGGAGGCCCCCAGTGGGCGCAGGTCCTCGTAGGTGAGAGGCGTGTCCAACCGATCAGGTGTTAGGAATACACCCGCTGCGCCGCCCATCAACACAGCTTGCGGTTCGCCCTCAAAGCCCCCACACCAACGCTCAATCAGCTCGCGGAGGGGGATGCCGAAGGGCGCTTCAACCACGCCGGGCCGTCGGACATGTCCGCTGACGCAGAATAGCTTAAAGCCGGTGGA
>DAOTYL010000340.1:0-5818 GCA_034434955.1 Anaerolineae bacterium
GATGTGCGTGCCCTGCGCGAGGTGGCACGGGTGCTCAAGCCCGGCGGCCTTGTTGCCATCACCGTGCCCCACGCCAACTATCCCTTCTGGTGGGACCCCATCAACAAGACGCTGGAAACGCTCTTCGGGACGCATATTCGGCGCGGTGTGCTGGCAGGTATCTGGGCCTATCACGTGCGCCTATACACCCGTGAACGTTTGCGTGATGTAGTGGTGCAAGCAGGGTTGGAAGTCATCGCCGAGCGCAGTTTTACGCATTATTGTTTTCCCTTCATCCACAACATTGTGTACGGCTTCGGCAAGACGGCGCTCGAAGCGGGGCTGTTGCCCCCCGCCATGCGACGCGCCGCCGATCGCCATGAGATCAGTGAGGATAAAGGCGGTCCGCTGAACCCCGTCAACATTGGCCTACGCCTCTTCGAATGGTTCGACCGCCGCAACGCAATGGATGAGCCACCGGAGCGGGCGACCGTCAATCTGTGTATACTCGCCCGCAAACCTCAGCCATAAGGAGCGGCGCATTCTGATGGAGCACAAGGGCCATCCTTCCCATGAACGGCACAAACAGGCGGCGGAGATTACGTTCCGCGATGTGCTGCGGGCGATCTTCCTGCCCGATCGGCAAGCAGAGCCGCTCCCTCTGCCCACGCTGTCCCCCCTGATGCGGTGGCCACTGCACCACCCGCCTGTGGACAAGATCGGTTTAGCCGGCGATCTCACTGCCCTGCCGGAACGCCCCCGGGTGGACTACAGCCTACCGCCCATCGCCGCAGCAGAAAGCCTCTCTGGCCTGCGCCTCGCCGCGCCGATTGCAGGCGCAGCAGGGACGATCCTCATCGCCTACCTTGCCCAGCGGATGCTGATCTCAGGTGGCGGGGAGTTCACCGCAACGCTGCTTTACCTGCTAGCGGCGCTGATCTGGCTGGCCCTGCTGCTTTTTGAGTTCGCCCCGCCAGACGGTGCTCTGTTGCGGCGCGGCCCGCAGGTGATGGGAGGTGTAGGCTACCCCCTACCCCAAGCGCTGGACGTAGACCCCCTTAGCGCACGCGGGATCGCCTTGCTGCTGGCGTTGCCGCTCTCCATCGCCACCTACATCCTCACCGCCGGAAACGTCTTTACAGCGGCGGGAGTTGCCGCGTGGGTAGTGAGCGTCATCCTGTGGATGATCGTCGCTGCCGAGCACACCCCTCACCAGATGATCGCCGAGATGCGGGAACGATGGCGTCAGGTACGTGCGGCGTTGCCTGCTGCACTAAAGGCGCAGCTTGTGCCGCTCAGTGCACTGATGGCCGTCATGGCCGTGGCCGCCTTCTTCCGCTTCTACCGCTTGGACACCATCCCCAACGAGATGACCAGCGACCACGTGGAAAAATTGCTGGACGCCTACGATGTCTCGCGGGGCATCTTTCGCGTCTTCTTTACCCGCAACGCCGGGCGCGAGGCCATCCAGTTCTATCTCGTGGCGCTGGCCAGCAAGGTCTTCGGCACAGGGATGAGCTTCCTCACGCTCAAACTTGTCACCGCTATCGAGGGGCTGTTGCTCATCCCTCTCATTGTGCGGTTGGGCCGCGAGATGGTTGACCGCGAGACGGGTTACGTCGCCGCCGCGCTGGTGGCGATCGGGTGGTGGCACGTGATGCTCTCGCGGTTGGCGTTGCGCATTGTGCTCACCCCTTTGATCTTCACGTTGTTGCTCGTTACGTTGGTGCGCGGCATTCGCACGGGGTCGCGGCAGGCGTGGGTGTGGGCCGGCTTCTGGATGGGCGTGGGGATGTACGCCTATCAAGCCCTGCGCATCACGCCGCTTGTGGCGTTCGTAGCCTGCGCCATCTCGGTAGCGGGGCCGGTGCTGAAGGCGCTCGTAGCCCACTGGCAGGCACGGGATGACGCCGTTCTGCGCCGCCAGATTGCCGCCAACGTCGTTGCTCGGCAGGCGCTCAATCTGGCGCTGGCTGGGCTGGTAACAGCGGCTATCGCAGTGCCCATGTTGCGCGTGTGGCACGACTATCCCCACGACTTATGGAACCGCGTTATCAACCGCACCACCAGCGCCGAGGTGGAAATCGTGGGCGATCCGTTGAGTGTGTTTGCCGACAACTACCGCCGTGCGTTGCTTATGTTTAACTTGCGCGGAGATGTGGCTTGGATCAGCTCTGTGCCGGGCGAGCCGGTGATGGATACTATCACCGCCGCTCTTCTAGTGCTGGGGACTATTGCCTGGGGGGTGCGCCTCATTGTGCGCCGCGACCCCGCCGATGTGTTCTTCATCGCCGCGGGATTGATCATGCTGCTGCCCTCCGCACTGGCGATTGCCTTCCCCATCGAAAATCCCAGCACCACACGCGCCAGCGGCGCAATTCCAGTGGTGTTTGTGCTGGCTGCCTGGCCGCTGACGCTGATCGCCGAACGCTGGCGTGCCGTATTGGGCCGTGTGCGCAGTGCAGCGTTAGCCGTACTACTCATAGCGACCCTTCTAGGCGCGGCTGCGCTGACCAATTTCAATACCTACTTTGAGCGCTATGCCGCCTCGTACCGCAACGCTGCGCTCAATCCGGGCGAGGTGGCCGCAGCAGTACGCGGCGTAATCGGCCCCGATGCCCCGTTGGATGGCGTGTGGTTGCAGGGTTGGCCCTATTGGCACGACTACCGCGCCATCGGCATTGAAGCAGGCGATATCACCTTTGACAACGCCATCCTTGATGTGCCCATGCTGGTCAACCTGCTCAGCAACTCACCCCAGACATTTGAGGTGCGCCCGCTGGTGTTCATTGTCCACCCAGAGGATCGGGCGGCGCTTAATGTCCTGCGCTCGCATTTCCCCCAGGGACAAGCACAACTGCACAAGAGCGCCACCGAGGGGCGCGATTTCTACCTGTTTATCGTCTCGGCTGATTGAGGATCGGCGCCGGCTTGCGTGTATAAAGACTGTGGCCCAGTGTTGGCCAACCAAGCCATTTTGGGGAAAAGCGATGTCACTTCCTCTCCCATCCGAGCAACTCCCCATCCCTCAAGGTGATGCGCTGGCGTCTCGCCTCATGGCGACGGTGCTGCTTATCGCCATCCTCATCCTCGCTGCCGCCCTGCGTCTGGTGGGGCTAGATTGGGATGAGGGGCATCTGCTCCACCCCGATGAGCGCTTCCTCTCTTGGACCACCGCCGACATGCAGCCGGTGGAGAGCGTGGCCGCCTACTTTGATACGCGCACCTCCACGCTGAACCCCAACAACGTCGGACATGCCTTCTACGTTTACGGCAACTTCCCTACTATCCTCACCCGCTATGTTGGGGAAGCCGTCGGCAAGACAACACTGTATGAGGTCTACAAGATCGGGCGTGCTCTCTCGGCAACGTTCGACGTGCTGACGGTGTTGCTGATATTCCTCGTCGCACGGCGGCTGTTTGATCGGCGCGTTGGCCTGCTTGCTGCCGCGTTGTACGCCGGCGCTGCATTCCCCATCCAGCAGGCGCATTTCTTCACCGTTGACGCCATGGCCAACACTTTTGTCGCCGCCAGCTTCTGGTTCGCCGCACGGGCGCTGTTCCACCACCGTTGGTCGGACTACGTACTCTTCGGGCTGGCCTTGGGCCTGGGCATGGCCTGCAAGATCACCGTCTTCCCGCTGGCGCTGACGCTGATCGCCGCGCTGGCGCTGCGCGTAGCCCGCGAGAGGGGCCTGCTCAACGGGCGCTGGTTTGATGGATGGGGAGCGAAGCACACCAAGCCGCCTACAACGAAGCACTCGATCTCCCGTGCCGCCGCCGGATTGATCATCGCCGGGCTGGTAACGGTGCTCACCTTCCGCGTGGCGCAGCCTTATGCTTTCCTGCCACCCTATTCCGGCGAGCCTATCGGTGAGGAAATGAGCAGCGGGCTGGCGCTCCTCAGCCGTCTGGCCGATCCCTTTGGCTTCCGCCCCAATCCCGATTGGCTGGCCCAGATACAGGAGGTACGCCGCTGGGTCACGGGGCAGGTGGATGCCCCACCGAATCACCAATGGGCACATCGCACCCCCCTGGTCTTCCCCTGGGTCAACATGGTGCGCGTGGGATTGGGCTGGCCGTTGGGTCTTTTCGCTTGGCTGGCTTTTGCTTGGGCACTGTGGGAGATCGGGCGCGGTCACCGCGGTGCAGCGCGGCTGGTGATGCCCGTCCTGTGGGTAGGGATGTTCTTCCTCTGGCAAGGCAGCGGCTGGGTGATGACCATGCGTTACCTGCTGCCCATCTATCCCTTCCTGCTGATGCTGGCCGCTTGGGCCATGGTGACGATGTGGGATCGCGTGCAGGTGCTCATCGCCACACGGGGAGCCAGCCCGCGCCATTGGTCGGCCCTTATGGTGGCGGGAATCGGCGCATTCATCCTCATCGGCGGATTGGCATGGGGCTTCGCCGTCTCGCGCATCTACACCCGCCCCCACACGCGTGTTGCCGCCTCGCGCTGGATCGTAGAGCACGTCCCCTCGGACATCACCCTGCTGATCCAGACCGAGGACGGCCTACGTGAAGTGCAGGTCGGCTTGCCCAACAATTGGCCCCCCGCCGACCCCACCGCGCCCGAAGACCCCACTGCTCCCCGCCTCCAGAGTGCCTATCTAGAGGCGGGCGCGATGCGCCGCGCAGAGTTCGAAATGCCTTTTGCGGGCGTGCTGACCGCCATCCGCTTGAACCATGTGTTGGCTGCCACCGGACAGGGCACGCCCGCCACACTGCGCATGGCGCTGTTTAGCGGCGGGGATATGGGCATACCGCTGGCGCAGGGGAGCATCAGCGGCGATTTCGCCCCAACGAGCGACCCTCGTGGAGGGTCGTACCAGATCGCGGTAGGCCCCGCCCACCTGGAGAAGGATCGGCGCTATGTGCTGACGCTCATGCCGGATGCCGAACATGCACTACTGCTCTCCGACTCGGCCATCGCCGTCGAAGGCTCTTGGGACGATCCTGTGCCCATCTCCCTTGCCCCTTATACCATATGGGGCGTGCAGTATCAGCCGCTCGCCTTTGAGATGGCTTGGGAGGACACGCCGGAAAAACGCGCCCGTATGCAGTACGTACTGGATCACGCCGATTATCTCACCATCTCCAGCAACCGCTTCTATGCCTCCCTCAGCCGCAACCCTCGGCGCTGGCCACTGTCCATCGCTTACTATCAGGCGCTCTTCTCCGGAGAGTTGGGCTTCGATCTGGTGGGCGATTTCACCTCCTACCCCAATCTGGGGCCGCTGCGTTTCCCCGATGACACGGCAGAAGAGGCCTGGACGGTTTACGATCACCCCCGTGTGTTCGTCTTCCGCAAGTCGCCGGATTACGATTCGGCGCATGTTGCAGCCATCCTCAACAGTGTGGACCTCACCAACGTGGTACGCGCCATCGCCGGAGAAGCAAAGGGACGTCCGGCACGCATCCCCCTACCCTCGCCGCGTGCACAACCTGTCATGGCGGAGGCCTCGCCCCTTACCATCGCTGGCGATGCGGCGGATTACGATCCCACCCCCACCGACTTTTACTCGCGGGCGCAGCCACTAGCGGTGATCATCTGGTGGATGTTCATCGCCGCTATTGGATGGGCCGCCTTTCCCATACTATGGGTGGTATTTCCTGCCCTCCCCGACGGCGCCTACCCTCTGGCACGCACGTTCGGCCTGCTTTTTATCGCATGGCTGGCCTGGCTGCTCGCCAGCCTGAAGATGCTCCCCTGGAGCGGCCTGACGGTGCTGCTGGCGCTGATCGCACTGGCAGCCATCTCGGTAGCGCTGATCTGGCCACAACGCCATGCCTTCGGCGCATGGCTGGGGGCCAACCGCCGCCACATCCTGTTGATAGA
>DAOTYL010000341.1:0-2630 GCA_034434955.1 Anaerolineae bacterium
GGCAAGGATAAGCACTTCTCGCCAGCTCAGATTCAAGCGCTGCTTTTCCTGAAGCATGCCCGCCCAGGCGTGCGCACGATCGGCGGTTTAGCCCAGCGGCTGGGGGTATCTTATGCGACCTCAAGCGGTGTGGCCGATGCGCTAGAGCGCAAACGCCTCATCCGGCGGACGCCGCTGCCCGAAGATCAGCGTGTGGTCACGCTGGAATTGACCTCCCGTGGGGAGGATGAAGCGGAACTGCTGGAGAACATATTGGACGAAGTGGAGCAAGCAGTGAGCACCTTGCCCGAGGCGGAGCAAGCGGCCCTGTTGAGTGCTACCCAAGCCATCGTTCGCCACTTGCAGAGAGCTGGCTATGTGAGGGTTTACGAAATGTGCTGGGGATGTCAATTCTTCCGCCGCGATGTCCATCCCGACGATCCGCGCGGGCCCCATCACTGCGCCTTTATGGATGCCCCTTTGCCCGAACCGGACACCTATCTAGAGTGCCCTGACTTTGTGCCGGCTGAGAACTGAAAGGAGGTGATGCCATGCCCTTGCCGCTCACTCTGTATGGCGCAACTGACTGCGATGATACGGAACGCACGCGTAACCAGCTGCGTCAGCTTGGTGTCCACTTCCACGAGATGAACATTGACCATGACCCCGAGGCTGAGCGTTTCGTGATCTTCATCAATCGCGGGTACCGTAGCACGCCAACATTGGTGCTGGGTGAGGGCAAGGTCAAGATCGTGATCACAGAACCGACTGACGAAGACCTAAACCGAATTCTCGCGCAAGCACACCATTTGCTTTCTCAAATGGATGAGCCAAAGGAGGCCTTGACATGACGACAGTGAGCATCTCTGGTTACACCTACGGCACAGCACAGGTGTCGCCTTCCCCCCTTAAAGTGGAGGACTTGGAGAACCTCAAGAAAGCCGTGCTTTTTGACGCCGAAGACGAGAAGTACCTGCGCATGGCAGGCGAAGTGCTCGCCGACCAAATTGAGGATGTCCTGGACGTGTGGTACGGTTTCGTCGGTTCCCATCCCCATCTGGTGTACTACTTCTCCGATGGCAAGGGGAACGTCAGCGGTGACTATCTGGCTGCCGTGCGCAAGCGCTTCGGCCAGTGGATTTTGGATACCTGTAACCGTCCCTACGACCAGGCGTGGCTCAATTACGCACATGAGATCGGGCTACGCCATCACCGCACTAAGAAGAACCAGACCGACGGCGTAAACGCTGTACCGAACGTCAACCACCGCTACCTCGTTGCCTTTATCTACCCCATCACGGCAACGATCAAGCCCTTCCTCGCCAAGAAGGGGCACAGCCCCGAAGAGGTGGAGAAGATGCATCAAGCTTGGTTTAAGTCGGTGGTGATGCAAGTAGCCTTGTGGAGTGCCCCTTATGTTAAAGAGGGTGATTTTTAAGTACGGGTAAGGGCGCACCAATCGGCCAGACCCTCGGTCTGGCCGATTTCTTTATCGGTTTGCTGACCAACGGCCGTTTGGAAGCAGCGTCATGCGGTTGGGCTGCGCCCGTGTGGCAAGCCGAGGAGCGGCTAAACGTAGTCCGGAAAGTCGTCCTCGCCGATGTCGAACGCCCACTTGCCGATCATGGGCACAAAACGCACCGGCGTTAGACGCTCGATTTGCACTCCTTCGGGGCGACGCCATGCTCGCACGATCACCTGCTGATAGCCACGCCCTATCGGGATAACCAGGCGGCCATCCTCGGCAAGTTGCATGAGCAACGGTTCGGGGATATCCGGTGCGGCGGCGGCGGCTAGAATGCCGTTGTAGGGTGCTCGCGGAGGGTATCCTTGACTGCCATCGCCGACGATCACGGTGACGTTCTGATATCCTAGCTTGGCCAGACGCTGGCGGGCCTGCTCGGCTAGCTCTGGGATGCGCTCCATGCCGATCACTTCCTTGACCAACTCGGCGAGGATCGCCGTCTGGTAGCCGGAGCCAACGCCGATCTCCAGCACGCGATCGCTAGCGCTGGGCTGCAAAAGCTGCGTCATAAGTGCCACAATGTATGGCTGGGAGATCGTCTGCCCTGCCCCGATGGCCAGCGGGCCATCATCATAAGCAAGGTGTCTCAGGCTCTCCGGCACAAAGAGATGGCGCGGAACCTTACCCATTACGGCCAGTACGCGCTCATCGGTGATGCCGCGCCGCATGAGTTGGCGACGTACCATGCGGGCACGCGCCTGACGATACTGTTTCTCTTCCCGTTCCAGAGTGTCCACGCCGCGTTTCTCGGTCAACTTGCCTCGGCTGCTCTCCGCGTAGGGACGGTTGTGGCGAGGATGAGAGGCTCGGAAGGCCATTAGGGGCTGGAGGAAGTACTGCTGGCCTGCCTTGCCGGGTCAAGCTCAGCACGCAGCCGCCTGATCAGGTCTTCGCGCTCTGCTGCGGGCAGGAAGGCCGCCTGTGCTGCGTTCAGCACGTGCTGTTTGATGTCCTCAAGGGTGAAATCAAGATGCTGCATCGCGACAAGGTATTCGTTGGTGAGGGTGGTAGCACTAACCTGGGGATCATCCGTGTTGATGGTCGTCAGCAGGCCCATCTGATACAATGCCCGCAGCGGGTGCTCGTCTAGTGATTTTACCACACCCGTCTGGATGTTGCTGGTGGG
>DAOTYL010000342.1:0-19515 GCA_034434955.1 Anaerolineae bacterium
GCCGCCCATGTTATAATGCCGATACCGCCCAAGGATGTGAGGGGGAGCAAGGCATGGACCTTGACTTTGAGCTCTACCGCCGCGAAGTGCTCGTTTCACATAGGCCGCCTGTGCGCCTGAGTGTGACAGACATCGCTCCGGAGCATCCTCTGCATACCATCGTGATGTTGCACGGCTTTGGCGGCTACGCGATGCAGTGGAAGCACCAACTCCGTGCTCTTGCCGATGTGAACCGCTGCATCGCCATTGACTTGCGCGGTCATGGGCGCTCGGACAAGCCGCTCAGCACTTATTCGGTTGATGAGATCATCGCCGATATAGAGGCCGTGCTGGCAGCGTTAGATGTGGACGAGCCGTTCGTCCTCATGGGCCATTCCTTCGGCGGGGCGCTGGCGATCACCTTTGCCCACCGCTACCCGCAACGCGTGCTGCGCCTGATCCTCACCGCCACCGCCGCCCGCTACGAGCTGCCCGCCTATTCCCGCTTCCTGCTCCGCTTGCCCACGCCACTCCTCAACATCCTGCAGCCTTTCGTGCGCCAGCACATTTCCGCGCCGCCTGCCGTGCTCAAGCGCTTTGCCGCCAATGCCCTCCACCGCTGGAACGGGCGCGGCATGTTGCGGGCGCTGGAGATGCCCGTGCTGGTCATCCGCGGCGAGCGCGATGCCGTATTCCCGGCCTCGGCCTATGAAGAGGTGGCGCGGCTGATCCCTCACGCCGAGGAGGTCAACGTCGGCGTCTCCCAGCACATGGTGATCCTTGAGCGGCATGATGCGGTAGAGCGTGCCGTAGATCGCTTTCTGGGGCTGGGGCACGCCTCCTGGCGCTCCGGCGACCGCGAAGCTGAGCTGCGGGCGCAGCTGTTGGCCGAACGTCCCTGGCTCAAAGTCTACGATGAGGGTGTGCCGCTTACCATCAGCATCCCTGACCGCCCCCTGCCGACCCTGTTGGAGAGCGCGGCGCGGCGCTTCGCCAACCGTCCGGCGACGATCTTCATGGGGCGCACGCTCACCTATCGCCAGATCAATCGGCAGGCCGATCGCCTCGCCAATGCCCTGCGCAGCATGGGCGTGGACACCGGCACCCGCGTCATGATCCTCATGCCCAACCTGCCGCAGTGGGTGATCGCCTTCTACGGCGTGCTCAAAGCGGGCGGCATTGTCGTCAGCGCCAGCCCGGTTGCACCGATGGAAGAGATCGCCCGAGAGGTGCGCGATTCCGGGGCGCGGGTGCTCATCACCCTCACGCGCTTTGCCGAAACGGCGCGGGCAGTGAAAGAGCGCACAGAGCTGGCGCACATCATCTACACCAACGTCAAGGACTACCTGAGCTGGCCGCAGAAGGTGGCCTTCGCCCTGCTGCGCGAGCGGCGCGAGGGGCATCGCCTGCCCCGTCCTCTGCTCAACGGCGAGCGGCTGTGGGTAGACCTGATGCGCGGCTACCACGCCAATCCTCTGGAGGTCAACATCGCGCCGCAGAACGCCGCCGTGATCCAGTACACCGGCGGCACCACCGATAGGCCCAAAGGCGTGATCCTCAGCCATCGGGCGCTGATGGCCAACGCCTTCCAGACGCGCCATTGGATTCCCAGCCTGCGCGAGGGGCGCGAACGCGTGTTGTGTGTTGTCCCCTTTGCCCACGCCTACGGCCTCACCGCAGCGATGAACTGCGCTATAGCGATGGGCGCAGCGATGATCATCCTGCCCACCTTCATCACCGGCGAGGTGCTGAAGGCCATCAAGCGCCACAAGCCTACCCTCTTCCCCGGCGTGCCGACCATGTACGTGGCGATCAACAACTACCCCAACGTGCGGCGCTTCGGCATCAGGAGCATCAAGGCCTGCATCTCCGGCGCCGCCCCCTTGCCGGTAGAAGTGCAGGAGCAGTTTGAGAAGCTGACCAAAGGGCGGCTGGTGGAGGGCTACGGCCTCACCGAAGCCGGCCCAGTGACCCACGCCAATCCCCTCTTCGGGGCGCGTAAGATCGGGACGATCGGTGTGCCCCTGCCCAACACCGAGGCGCGTATTGTGCACCTGCAAACGGGCGAGCCGCTCCCGCCCGGCCAGATCGGCGAACTGGTGGTGCGCGGCCCCCAGATCATGGACGGCTACTGGAACCTCCACGCCGAGACCGAGCAGGCCTTGCGCGACGGGTGGCTCTACACGGGCGATGTAGCCCGTATGGACAGCGAAGGCTACTTCCAGATCGTGAGCCGTAAAAAGGACATCTGGTATCCGGCGCGGGCTGAGGCCGAGCCGCAGCCGGCCTTCCCCCGCGATGTAGAGGAGGTGATCTACGAAATCCCCAACGTGCAGGAGGCGGCGGTGGTTGCCATAGCCAACATTCCCATCGCCTTTGTGACGGTGCGCCAACCCTGCAGCCCAGGGACAATCGGCGAATACTGTGCGCGTCGGCTGCCGCCGGAATTGGTGCCAAGACTGGTGGTCATTGTGGACGAGATGCCCAAGTCCTTCGTGGGGAAGATCATCCGCCGCCACTTGTTGGGCAAGATTCCGCAACGGGCGCTTCAGGAATTGGACATCGTCAGCGACCGCATTGACGCCATGCTGGAGTATCCCTTTGCCGATGAGGAAGAGAGAGGATGAACAAGTATCTGGCAAGCCGCTGGCTTGCCGCTCTGCTGATGGTCGCTGCTGGTGTTCTGGTCGTCCCTACCCTGCGCATGCTGGCGCAGGAGCCGGAGACCTACTTTGAGGATTTCGAGGACGGCGAAGCCCAAGGTTGGATGCTGGACCCCAACGCTTGGAGTGTGGCCAACGGAATGCTGATAGGCTCCGGCCCAGGCTGGTCCACTTATGTTGAGGGCCATTGGAGCGACCTAACGCTCGCTTTTCGCCTGCGCGAACTAGGGGGCATCCTGCACGCCAATATCCGCGTGGCCGGGCCGACGCGCTACATCGTCAGGCTGATCTACGAGGGCAAAGCGATCACCGTGCAGCTCATCAAGCAGAGGGGGCCGGAGACGTTCACCGATCCTCTCGCCTCGGGCCAGCTCGTGTTGGATACTCGCACGCAGGAAGTGCTGAAAGCCGAGGGGTTGCCGGTGCAGGTGGATGCTTACGGCGGCACGGTGGACGTGTGGATCGGCGACCAGCAGATCGTCCATTTCGACGACCCCGAACCCCTGCTACAAGGCACGGTGGCCTTTGAGGTGCTTGAGCAGTCCCGTGCGCTCATTGATGAGGTGGTTGTGGAAGGAGTGCGTGCCGGAGGGCCGCCCTATGAGAGGCCTACCGAACCCATCCTACCAGCGCCCGATCTGCTGATCCGCTCGCTCACCGTGGACGGTTTTGAGGAAGGCAACCTGACCGTCATCTTGGGCGCGGACATTGCCAATCGCGGCGAGGCCGAGTCGCCGGAGACGGAGGTCCTGGTCGCCAATGAGATCGACCCGACCCTGCAGGCTCGCGGGGTGGTTGAGCCGCTGCCCGCTGGCGGAGAAACCTACGTGCAGGTGGCGCTAGAGTTGCCCGATGCGTGGCACGGAGCGCAGGTGCGCTTCTTCGCCCAGATTGACCCCGACAATCGCGTGGAGGAAGCCGACGAAGGGAACAATTTCGCCGCCTCCTCGCTGATAGACCTCCCTGCAGAGGGCGGCCCAGACGAGAGCGCTCCCGAAGAGGGCGGCCCAGAGGAGGGCGGCGCAAGGCGTGGGTCGCTTCTGCTTCTCGGCGGCATCGCGGCGATAGCAGGCTTGGCCGTCGTAGGGACGGCTGCGTTGGTCATCCACAACACCGTGCGCATTGGTCAACGCCGCCGCTGGGAGCAACAAGCGCAGGAGGGTAAGCCTCCCGAATCCTGCACCCCGCCGCAGCACTATGTGGAAGTGGAGACCGAGGTTGAAATCAGCCACATGAAGGTCACCCAGATCGATCTCGTCTCCAGCGCAGCAGGCAGTCAGCAAGCCCGCCGCCGACAAAGCCTTAAGGGTCGGCGGGCCGACGAGATGGACGCCGCCATCCGCGCCCGCCGCCTGCGAGAACATCCTGAGCGCTTCACGGCACGCATCGAAACGCTGGCCATGAACCTCGCGCCCGCACTGGCGGACTTTGTGCGGCGCGAGGCGGACGCCTGCGATCTCCTCGTCAGCGTGCATCTGGAAGGCATCGAGGTGACCTCCACCTTCACCCTCTACCGCTGCGTGACGCGGGGCGGCCAGAACAGGTGGAGGAAAATGGCCAGTTGGAAAGCACAAAAACAGCAGGCCCGCGATGACGTCGTTATCTACTTGACCGGCCTTGACCCCAAAGACACGACCATGCTGCAGTGGCTGCCCGGGGTGATCGCCGGCCCGCTGCGTGAGTACATCGAGCGTTATTGAGGAGGTGACGTTGAGCCTGCGCTTCGGAACAGTGGGGGCGCCGCAGGGCACACCGCAGACAGGCACCACCGCCGCCATTGAGCACATCCGCCACTTGGGGCTGGACGCCTTTGAGATCGCCTGGGTGCGCAGTGTGAGCGCCAGGGATGAATCGTGCCTCGCCATGCGGCAGGCCGCTCATGATCAGGACGTGGTGTTGAGCGTCCATGCGCCGTACTTCATCAACCTCAACAGCCAAACCGCCGAGAAGATGCGAGCCAGCGATGCACGTCTGCTCGCGGCGGCGCGTAAGGGCTATCTGGCCGGGGCGCGTGACATTGTTTTCCATCCGGGCTCCTATCACGGCCAACCGCCGGAACAGGTCTACCGGCGCGTGCGTGAGAAGCTGGCCGAGCTGATCGCCACCCTGCACGGGGAAGGCGTAGAGGTGACCCTGCGCCCGGAGACGATGGGCAAAAGCGCCATGTTCGGCACGCTGGAAGAGGTGGTGCGGCTCAGCAAAGAGGTGCAGGGGGTAGCCCCCTGCATCGATGTGGCTCATCTGCACGCCCGCACCGGCGATGGTCGCTTCAACTCCTACGACGAGTTCGCCGCGATGTTCAGGCTGGTCCGGGATGAGCTAGGGGAAGAAGCGCTGCATCACATGCACTTCCACATCTCTGGCATCGAATACAGCCCTGCCGGTGAGCGCAACCACCTCATGCTTGAAGAGTCCGATCTCAACTGGAGAGCGTTCCTGCAAGCCTGCGTGGATTTCGGCGTGGAAGGTGTGGTCGTCACCGAAAGCCCCACGCAGGAAGACGATGCGCTGTTGCTGAAAGCTGCCTACGAAGAACTGACTGCCCATCCAGCGGCCAGCAAGTGAGGGAGAGCATGACCAACCAACCCAATCCGAGCGCCATGGCCCGCGCCAGTTATATCCTGGCCATTGTCTCCGTGATCATCCTGCTGTTGGCGTTTGTACTGGGGCTGCCGTTCCTCAAGCCCTTCAACGCCCTGAGCCGCATCATTTGGCTGGCGCTGCCCGCAAGCGCCGCCGGTGCTTTTCTCGCCTACGCTGCACGGCAGGACCTACCCCACGCCGACCTGTCAGAAGCCGACCGCAACAAACTGCGCCTCGCTTGGCGTGTGAACCTCGCCATGTTGGCGCTTATGCTCCTGTTGAGCATCCTCGGCATCCTGCTCGCGCTGTTGGCAGGGGGCAAACCCTAAAGCCTCTCATCCCACCCCCTCCCCACGATTGGCGAGGAGGGGGTGGGGCGAAGGTTCTTAAACGGCCGGGGCCTTGCTCAGCGCCTGTGCCTTCTGTCCGATGGCCTCTAGCAGGCTGAGGAAAGGCTTGGCGAACTTGTCAATGCCCTCCTCAAGCAGCTGCGCTGTCACGGCATCCATATCAATACCGACGGCAGCCAGCTCCTCCATCACGCGCCGAGCGCCTTCTATATCGGCTTCCAGCGTATCGGCCAGCACGCCGTGATCGCGGAAGGCGGCGATGGTCTCCGGCGGCGCGGTGTTGATCGTGTAGGGGCCGATGAGGTTATCCACATACAGCACATCGCTGTAGGCCGGATTTTTCGTGCTGGTGCTTGCCCACAGCGGACGCTGCACACGCGCTCCTTGTGCCGCCAGCGCTTCCCACGCTGCCCCGCTGAACTTCTGCTTGAAGAGCTGATAGGCCAACTTGGCGTTGGCAATAGCCGCCTTGCCCTTCAGCGCCTCAAGACGCCCCTTCTGGGCAGGGTCATCGGCGGCGGCGATCTGGTGCTCAAGCAGATCGTCCACGAGGGTATCCACACGGCTGACAAAGAACGAGGCTACCGACGCCACGCGGCTCACATCTTGCCCTGCTGCGGCGCGGCGCTGCAGCCCCCTGATATAAGCGTCTATCACCCGTGAGTACATCTCACGGCTGAAGATCAGCGTGACGTTGACGTTGATCCCATCGGCCAGCGATTGTTCGATCGCCGGCAGGCCCGCCTCTGTGGCCGGAATCTTGATCATCAAGTTGGGACGATCCACCGCCCGCCACAAGCGTGCTGCCTCGGCGATAGTGCCCTGCGTATCGTTCGCCAGCAACGGCGAAACCTCCAGGCTGACGTAGCCGTCCGCGCCGGCGCTGCTCTCGTAGATCGGGCGCAGCATGTCCGCCGCACGGCGGATGTCATCAATGGCGAGTGCCTCGTAAATCTCCTGTGGCGACTTACCCTGTGCGGCCAGCGTGCGGATTTGGTCATCGTAGGCCGTTCCGCTGGTGATAGCCTTTTGGAAAATGCTGGGGTTGGAGGTCAGGCCGCGCACGCCCTCATCCACCAGCGCCTGAATCGCGCCGTTCTCCAGCAGATCGCGGGCAATGTTGTCATACCACAGGCTCTGACCATGCTTTTCGTAAAGGTCCCGAATCTTGTTGCCAGCCATAAGACTCTCCTTGCCGAAAGCGGGTGGGCGATTGTGCCTTTACTATACCGCATCCGCGCTACAGACGGCAGGAGCAGGATGCGTTGGGCTTCACCCCACCCCCAACCTCCTCCCCGCCTTGCAAGGAGGGGCGGGGGTGGGGACGGGGTTCATGCACCCACGACGGGCAGCCCCGCCAGCGCCAGCGCAATCTCCTCCTCCGGATAAGCGTAGTTCTGCAGCTTGCCGGCCTGATAATCCATGTAGGCCTGCATATCAAAATGGCCGTGCCCGGAAAGGTTGAAGAGGATGGCACGGCTGCGGCCTTCTTCCTTACAGCGCAGCGCCTCGCGGATGGCCACTGCCACTGCGTGGGCCGACTCCGGCGCAGGGATGATGCCCTCTGTGCGGGCAAACTGGATGCCCGCCGCGAAGGTCTCCAGCTGCTCAACGGCGATAGCCTCTATCACGCCTAGCTCCAGCAGGTGGCTGACCAGTGGGGCCATGCCGTGATAGCGCAGTCCGCCCGCATGGATGCCGGGCGGGATGAAGGTGTGGCCCAGCGTATGCATCTTGACCAGCGGCGTCAGGCAGGCTGTATCGCCGAAGTCATAGGCGTACTTGCCACGCGTCAGGCTGGGGCAGGCGGCTGGCTCCACCGCCACGATGCGCATCTCCTGTTCGCCGCGCAGCTTGCGCCCGATAAAGGGGAAGGCCAGCCCGGCGAAGTTCGACCCGCCGCCCACGCAGCCGATGACCACATCGGGGCTGTCATCGGCCATCTCCATCTGCTTGAGCGCCTCCTGCCCGATCACCGTCTGATGCAGCAAGACATGGTTGAGCACGCTTCCGAGGCTGTACTTGGTGTCCTCATGCGTGGCGGCGACTTCCACCGCTTCCGAGATGGCAATACCCAGCGAGCCGGGCGAATCGGGATCGGTCTCCAGAACGGCACGTCCGGCATGGGTGAGGTCGCTGGGGCTGGGATGGACAGCCGCACCGTAGGCCTCCATGAGGGCACGGCGGTAGGGCTTCTGGGTGTAGCTGACACGCACCATGAAGACCTCGCAGGCCATCCCAAAGAAGGCGCACGCCATCGCCAGCGCCGACCCCCACTGACCTGCGCCCGTCTCGGTGACAAGCCTACGCACGCCTTCCTCTTTGTTGTAGAAGGCCTGCGCAATGGCCGTGTTGGGCTTGTGCGATCCGGCGGGCGACACGCCCTCATACTTGAAGTAGAGGCGGGCGGGCGTGTCCAGCGCTTTCTCCAGCGCACGGGCACGGATGAGCGGCGAGGGGCGGTAGATACGGTACACATCGCGCACCGGCTCCGGAATCTCCACCTCGCGCTCGGTGCTGACCTCCTGCCGAATGAGCGCCATAGGGAACAGCGGCGCCAGATCGTCCGGCCCTACCGGCCGGCCAGTGCCGGGATGCAATACCGGTGGGGGCGGCTGGGGCAGATCAGCCATGATGTTGTAGTATGCCTGCGGGATCGCGCTCTCCGGCAGCACATACTTGCGGGTTTTGTCCTCGTTCATAGCAGCTCCTCCTGAAGACAGATGGGTTACCGTTTCAGGCCCCGCATGGCAGCGATAAGGGCCTGCGCATCGCCCTGATCCCTGCGGGGTGGAGCTGCTCGCTGTCACCTCCTTAGCGGTAGAGATCGATCACGCGCTTGACCGTCAGGCTGGTGAGGCCCATCGCCTCGCGGGCCTGCGCCAGCGTTTCCTGCGCAATGGGCCGCGCCCGCGCCGCCCCTGCCCGCAGGATGTCCATCACATCGTCCGGATGCTCCTCCAGATAACGCCGCCGCTCACGGATGGGATCGAGGAAGGCGTTGAGCCGCTCAGCCAGCACGCGCTTGACCTCCACATCGCCGATGCGCCCCTGACGGTAGCGCTGTTTAAACTCCTCCACCTGCTCCTTGTCAGGGTTGAAAATATCGTGGTAGATGAACAGCGGATTGCCCTCCACCGTGCCCGGATCGGTGGCGTGGATGCGTTTGGGATCGGTGTACATGCGCATCACCTTCTCGCGCACCGTCTCCGGATCATCGGAGAGCATGATGGCGTTGCCCAGCGATTTGCTCATCTTGGCCTGCCCATCAATGCCGACCAAAGTGGGAGCCTCCGCGGGGATGAAGGCTTCCGGTTCAGGGAAAACGGGGCCAAAGCGGTTGTTAAAGCGCCGGGCAATCTCACGGGTGACCTCAATGTGGCTGGCCTGATCTTTGCCCACCGGCACCAGCTCCCCCTTGACGATGAGGATGTCGGCGGCTTGCAACACGGGATAGTTGAGCAGACCGGCCGATGGCTCGGTGATGTGCAAGTTGTCCATCACCTCTTTGAGCGTCGGCACGCGCTGCAGGCGCGGCACGGTGACGAGCATGGAGAAGAGCAGCGTCAGCTCCGCCGTCTCCGGAATGTCCGATTGCAGGTAGTGGGTCACCTTGTTGGGGTCGATGCCGACGGCATAGTTGTCGATCACCACCTCAATGGCGTTCTGGCGCGTCTGAAGCACATCCTCTTTGTCCGGATGGGTGGTGAGGGAGTGGTAATCCGCCACCACCAGAAAGAGGTCGTACTCATCTTGAAGCGCCACGCGATTCTGCAACGTGCCCACATAGTGCCCCAGGTGCAACCTGCCGGTGGGGCGGTCGCCTGTTAGAATGCGTCCTTTTTTAGCCATTTGCTGCTGTAACCCTCCTCACAACAAAAATCGCTCGCCCCCGAAGGGACGAGCGTTGAAAGCCCGTGGTGCCACCCTTGTTGAGCCGGCTAAACGCAAAACCGCGCGGTGAGGCGCGGTAGAAGCCAGCTCCACTCTGCCGGATGCAGGCAACGGACACCCCTCAACGATGTCAGTTGCCGATATCCTGCGCCCTGATAACGGTGGCGTCTCCGGCGGGAACTACTCGGCGTTGGCCTTTTGCCCCCGCGACTCCCCGGCCCATTCAGCGCCCCCGTGTGTACCCCCTTCACAGCACGGCTGTGCACTTACAGCCGAGGCGGCTCTCTGAACACCGCTTGAGCGCTTACTCTTCCGGTTCGCCGTCGTTGGGATGTCGCTTGTTGTCTGAAAATCTAGCAGGATTCGGGGATGTTGTCAAGCACCTTCCGGCGTGCTTCTCGCCGCATCCTTACCGCCACAGCCTCTCCATAAGGCGAGGCCCCAGCACCAACAGGCCGATCACCGCTGCCGTCCCTGCGCCAGCGAGCACCGCCGCCGCGGCTACATCTTTGCCCACTCTGGCCAGCGGATGGATCTCCGGGCTGGCGAGGTCCACCACAGCCTCCAGTGCCGTGTTGATGAACTCCGCCATCCACACGATGCCGATGGCCAAAATGATCAGCGCCCACTCCAGAGCGTTGAGGCCCAACCATAGCCCCACGGCGATCACGGCGATACTGGCCACCGCGTGCACCCAAGCATTGCGCTGCGTGCGCAGCATATACGCCCAACCGGCAAAGGCATGGCGAAAACTCTCCAGCCGATTGCGGCTGCGAGGGATGCGTTGGTGGGGGAGATGAGGGACAGACATCACGAACCTATCTGCCGCACGGCGTCCATTGCCGCCGACTCGTAAGCCCACATCTCGGCACGCTGCTCCGGCGTCTGATGGTCAAAGCCCAGCAAATGCAGGACGCCGTGAATGGCCAACATCTGCAGCTCAGCAATGAGGGAATGCCCGGCTGCATGGGCCTGCTCCTCGGCCACCGGATAAGCGATCACCACATCGCCGAGGTAGGGCGGTTCGCCCGGCTCGACGACGTATGGTTCGCCTTCCGCCGGAAAGGCCAGCACATCGGTCGGCTCATCAAGGCCTGCAAACTCGCGGTTCAGCTCCTGCACACGCTCGGCGCTGGTCAGCGTGATGGTCAACGCACACGGAGCTTCCGCCTGTGCCACGATGAGGGCTTGGCGTGCCGCTGCCTCCACACGCGCCAAGTCCACAGGATAATCCCCCTCGGCTCCGGTGTAGATCGTATACCCTGCGTTGCTCATCTCTCCTCCGTCTTCACTCCCTCAGGGCTGGTGGGGAGTGCCGCCCCCGCCTCGGCAAGCCGGCGGTCATCGGGATAGGTGACGCGGGGGTGATGCATTCCCTTAAGCGTGCGCACGAACACCTCCTCAATCGTCTTGATCTGCGTCAGTGTCAGCCCCGAGTCGTCCAACTGATGCTGCTCGATGCGCTGCCGAATGATACGCGCTACGATCTCCTCAATCTCTTCGCCGCTCAAGGGGCGATTGGAGCGTGCTGCTGCCTCACAGCCGTCGGCCAGCATGAGGATCGCCGTCTCAGGGCTGCGCGGCAGTGGCCCGTTATAATGGAAGGGGCGCTCGTCCAGCCGGATGCCCGCCGCTTGTGCTTCCTCACGCGCTTGATGGAGGAACACCGTAATCGGCAGTGTGCCATGATGCTCTTGGATGAAGTCGATCACGCGCGGGGGCAGCCGATAGCGCCGCGCCAGCTCCACGCCATCCGATACATGCGCCTTGATGATGCGTGCGCTGGCCAGCGGGCTAAGCCCCTTGTGCGGGTCCGGGCCACCCTCGGTGCGGTTTTCAACGAAAAAGCCCGGGTTGTTGGCCTTGCCGATGTCGTGGTAAAGCGTCCCCACACGCGCCAGCAGGCTATCTGCGCCGATGGCTTCCGCCGCCGCTTCCACCAAGTTCGCCACCGAGAGCGTGTGTTGGTAAGTGCCCAACGCTTCCTGCTGAAGCAGCCGCTGAAGTGGATGATCGGGACGCATGAGGTCCAACAGGCGCAGGCTGGTGGGGATGCCCGTCAGGTTGCCCACCAAGAAGAGGATCACCAACGCCAGCCCTGCCGAAAGCAGCCCATTGATCAGTGCCAGCAGCGCGAGCTGCGCAATGCGTATAGGCTCGGCCAGCGCCGGTAGTTGGAAGGCAAGCAGCACCGCCAACCCGCCAAGCGTGGCTGCCAGCCCGGAGATGAAAAAGGTGTTCAGGCGCGTGGCGCGGCGCAGCGTTGCCGCTGCCAGCAGACTGCCCATCGCCGTGTAGGTGGTGGTGAGCAGCGAACCTTCGGAGAGATAGCCCACCACCAGCGCCAGCATGATGGCCATCAGCGCGGCGAAAGGCATCCCCGTCAGCGCCGTCACGGCCATGATCAACGCCGCCGCCGGAAAGAGGTAAGCCACCGTGCCCTGATAAGGGATCATCACCTGCGCCGCTACCAGAAAGAGCAAGAACAAGATCACCAGCAGCAGCAGATGGCCCGGCTCGTCCAGCCAAGCAGGGCTGTACCCCGCGACGTAAACGGCGAGCACGATTGTCACAAGCAGGCTGATGAGCAGGGCGCTGGCGGCTTTCTGCCACGTCAGGCCCACGCTGGTCAGCCCCAGCGCAGCAAGCGCTTCCATGTCCTGTTCGTCCACACGCTCGCCGGCGCGGACGATCACCTCGTTGGGCTGAAAGGTGTGGTAGATATCGGGCACCGCTCGGATGGCTTGCTCGCGGGCGGCTTGCGTTGCTGCCACGTTCAACATGCTGTTGGGCACGATGAGGTCTTCAGCAAGGCGCAGCACCAGTGGGATCAGCTCCTCCGGCAGGTCGGCGCTGATCATCAATTCCAGCTGGGCAATAACCTCTGCCACATGCCCTTCACGGACGGGGCCGCCCATCGCCTCTTGGATCACCCGTACCACCTCGCGCTCCACGAGGTCGTACTGCTCGCCGCTGATCTCCAGCAGCTTTGTCTTGGCATCCTGCGGCAACGAGAGGGCTGTGATGGCGTCCAGATACTGTTCTTTCAGCATGCTGTCCGCGTAGGGGTCGGCACGCACATCCCGCACGAAGTCCATGATCTGCCGCGCTTTGCGCACCTGCTGGCGCACAATGCGCGCATCCGGCGCATCGAAAACGTCCTCAACGGAGGCCAATGCCTCCTCGCGGGCGGCCTGCGTCTCAATCTGGCTGATGTAGGTGATCTGGCGCGGCGCGCGGATATCCTCCGGCGCGATATCGCCCACCTTCAGGTCGTAAGGCGTGCGCGGCGGCAGGATGGGGAAGAGCAGGATGGTCACCATGCCGGCCACGAGCAGCAGACCCATGAGGATCAGGCGCAGCGTGCGCCAGAAGCGCCGAAAGCGTTGCACCGACTCCACAACGGTCGCAGGCTGAGGGGTTCTCATCTCATCCTTTGGCCTTGGGCCTCACTGCGCCAACAGCGAACGCACCACCTCACTCACCAGTTTGCCATCGGCGCGGCCCTGCAGTTCGGCCATCAACGGCCCCATGACCTTGCCCATGTCGCGGGGGCCGCTGGCCCCCACACGGGCGATCACCGCCCGCGCTGCCGCCTCGATCTCTTCGCGGCTCATCTGGCGCGGCAAATAAGCCTCAAGGATGGCCAGCTCGGCCTCCTCGGCAGCGGCCACATCCTGCCGACCGGCACGCTGGGCCTCGGCGATGGAATCCTGCCGCTGCTTGACGAGTTTCTGGACCACGCCAAGTGCCTCGCCTTCGCTTAACACGCTGTTCTGCTCAACCTGCTCGGCAGCCAGCGCAGCGTCCACTGCTTGCTGGAAGGCACTCACCTGCGCAGGGTCCTTCTCATCCGCAGGCCGCAGGACGCCGTGCTTCTTGAGTGCCTGCTCAACCAGCTCCTCCCGCTTGCGCTGCTGCGCCTCGTTCAGCGCTGCCATCACGCCACGGATCACCGTCCTGCGCGTGGCGTCGCCGCTGCGCATGGCCTCCTTGAGATCGTTGGCCAATCGCTCTTTTAGGCTCATGATCGACCTTCCCCCGTCAGGGTGCACCCCTCAGCGTGACTTGCCGAAGCTCAGCAACCGATCCTGCCCGCTGGGGCGGAACTCCACGATCTCCACCCCTTCCAGCGCCTCCAGCGCCGCACGCAGACGCGCCTCATCCGCGCCGCGCTCCTTGATGCTGATCACGCCGCGCGAACGGTCCTCGCTGTGAAAGGTCGTCAACGAGACAATGTTGCCGCCTGCCTCGGCGAAAGCCTCGGTGACCCGCGCCAGTACGCCGCGCTCATCGGGCACTTCTAGATCGATGCGCAGGCCCGGCTCACCGCCGCCCATTATTTCTACAAACGTGCGGAAGATGTCGGTCTCGGTGATGATGCCCACCAGCTGCTCGCCGCGCATGACAGGCAGGCAGCCAATGCGGTGATCGACCATGAAGCGGGCTGCGCCAGCCAAACTACACTCCTCGTCGACGGCCAGCACCGGACTGGTCATGATCTGATCTAGCGTCAGTTTGTCCAGCAGGGTGTAAATCTCATAGATGCTCAGCGAGGTAGCAGGCGAAGGCGCTGCGCTCAACAGGTCCTCCCGCGAGACGATGCCGATGAGCCGCCCATCCTTGTCCAGGATAGGTAGGCGGCGGATACGGTGCTTCTCCATCAGCTCCACCGCCTCACGGTGCGTTGTTTTAGGTGTGGCAGTGATGGGATTGGGCGTCATACGCTGCTTGACTTTCATCGCTGTACTGCTCCTTTTATGACGAAGTAGGACGATAGGGTGGCAGCCCAACCCTGATCGTACCTACCCCTCCACTGCAGGGCAACCATCAGCCCAGCAGCGAGCGGAAGGGGCGCCCACCCAGTAGGTGGATGTGCAGGTGAAACACCGTTTGCCCCGCCTCAGCTCCATTCGTCACAAACAGCCGGAATGCATGGGCAACGCCTTCTTGCTCGGCCACCGCACGCACGGCAAGTAGCAGATCGCCCATCAGCGGCGCATCCTCCGCTGACAGGTCTGCTACGCGGGGGATGTGTTTTTTGGGCACGACCAAGATGTGCGTAGGGGCCAGTGGGCGGATATCGCGGAAGGCCAGCACGGTCTCGGTCTCATAGACTTTGTCCGCCGGCTGCCGCCCCGCGATGATCTGGCAAAAGATGCAGTCTCTCTCCATACCCCACCTACGCTTTGTAGCCGATCATGCGCAGGAACTGCTTACGGTGCGCGATGTCCTCCTCACCCTCCACGCCTCTGGGACTGAAGCCATCCACTACGCCCAGAATGCCACGTCCCTGCTCGGTCTCGGCGACGATCACCTGCACCGCATTGGCCGTCGCGCAGAAAATGCGGCACACCTCCGGCACATTGCGGATAGCGCCCAGCACGTTGATGGGGTAAACCCCCTCCCCCAAGAAGACGATGAAGCTGTGCCCAGCGCCGATGGCCAGCGCGTTCTGCTTGGCCAATTCGATCAGCGCCTCATCCGTGCCCGACCAGCGCACGAGGCACGGGCCGGAGGACTCGCAGAAGGCCAGCCCGAACTTGATCCCCGGTACCGTGTTCACCAGCGCCTCGTGCAGGTCCTCCACCGTCTTGATGAAATGGCTCTGCCCCAAGATGAAGTTGATCTCTGCAGGTTTCTCAACGGCCACGATCTTGAGTTCCATGTCTCCGCTCCTTCCTAAAGGCTGGGGATGCCCCTTACCGCAGGGGCGTTTAGACTACCTCCGCCAGCACCTCGCCCTGCGCGATGGCGGTCAGCCGCGCCGCCGTGATGGTGTTGCCCAGCATCTGCGGCGAGGTCGTCACCACGCGCAAGTAGTTGCCCGTGTAGCCGGCCCACAGGAATCCCTGCGGCGTGGCCGCCCGCGCCGACTCCCACAGCACATCGTACACCCGCCCGATGCACCGCTGCTGAAACGAGCGCTCTAGCCGTTCGGAGAGCGCGAGCATCTGCGCCTTACGCTCCCGCTTTACCTCCTCCGGCACCTGATGGGGCATACGTGCGGCGGCGGTCCCCGGACGCGGTGAGTAGGGGAAGACGTGCAGGCGGGCGAACTGTATCTCCTCTACGAAGCGCAATGACTCGGCAAACTCGGCGTCCGTCTCCCCGGGAAAGCCCACGATGATGTCGGTGGTGATGGCCAGATCGGGGATGCGTGCCCGCGCTGCTTCCACCAGCGCCGCAAACGAGGCCTGTGTGGTGCGCCGCCCCATACGCCGCAGTGTAGCATCGCACCCTGATTGTAGCGGCAGATGCAAGTGCGGACACAGACGGGTATCCTGCCACAGGTCAAAGAACTGCGGCGAGAGGTCCCAAGGCTCCAGCGAGGAGAGCCGTAAGCGGGGAATGGTGGTACGCTGCAAAAGCGCCTGCACCAACTCGCGTAGGCTGCTCCCTCTATCCTGCCCGTAGGACCCCAGGTGGACGCCGGTCAGCACGACCTCGTGGTAGCCCATCGCCGTCAGCAAGGCGACCTCTTCCACTACCTCCTCCAGGGGCCTACTGCGCCCAGGCCCACGCACCAACGTCGTCACGCAGAAGGTGCAGCGGTTATCACAGCCATCCTGCACCTTGACGAAGGCGCGTGTATGGCCCAGCGTACCCGGAGGCAGCGGATCGCGTTGCAGCGGCTCGCGCTCGTAATCGGGCGTGCCGTCACCCGCTACCAGCGCCACCAGCCGATCTTTGTGCGCATTATCGACGACACGCATCACGTTGGGCAGCGCAGCCACACGCCGCGGCTCCAGTTCGGCATAGCAGCCGGTAGCGATGATAGATGCGTTGGGGTTCGTGCGCCCTGCCTGCCGGATGAGATGGCGGCTCTTGCGGGCGGCCTCCTGCGTCACGGCGCAGGTGTTGATCACCACCATATCGGCCTCTGCCACGTCGCGCACGATGGTATCCCCACGTGCAGCAAACTGGCGTGCCAGGTGCTCAATCTCGGCCTCGTTGAGGCGGCAACCCACAAAATCAAGGAAAACGCGCCTGCCGCCTGCCCTATACGCTGTATCCGGCGTTTTACGCCCCATTGCTATCCTGCTGCTTCCCATCTCGCCCGTCGAAAAGAGGCCGCTTACCGCCGAAACCGCCGTTCGACCTCATCCCCCCGCGAGCCTACGGCTCGCTTCCCCCTCCCCCATCTGGATGAGGCTGCCAGAGGGTGCGGTTCAACCGACTAGGGCCTCGTGATCACCACGTTGTCAAAGCCGACCGTTGCTTGCGCAGGCGTCAGGTTCTCCCCATCAAATACGGCAAATCCCTGCACGCCTAATCCGACCCTGCCGCGCGGCAGGTCGGCGTTACGCCACACATCGGTCACTTCGCCGCCCAAGCACGCTCCGCTAGCGATGTCCCACAACGGCTGGACGGCGGGATCGGCGCTCACACACAGCGCCAGCGGTTGGCCGTTGACAGCAAAGGTGAAAGCATCGCCCACCGCCCGCAGGGTAATGTGGTTGGTTGACTCGCCGGTGAGGATAGCCGACGAAGAGTTGTAATCGCTGACGATGCGCGATACGCCGCCGCGCACCATGCTGAGCCGATAGTAGCCGTCGCTGGAGATCTCAAAGCGGTTGTAATTCGCCGCATCGGTCAGGCGGAAGATGACCACGATACCGTTGTTATCCGGCCCGGCCAGCTTGCGAGCGTCCACCTCCAGCACGAAGTCCTCAAAAGTGTAGTTCAACCCTGACCAAGCGCCTTTATCCTCCAGCGCATTCACGCTCACCACCAGCATCCCATCGGCAATCTGCGCCGCAATGATGCCGTCGTTGTAGAGTTCCCAATCGGCCGTCTGCTGCGGGTCGTCAAAGTCGGTGGCGTAGAGCAGGTTCTCCACTCCCCCCGCACTGCCCCCGGACGATGTCGGCGGCGGGGGCGGGAGCGTCGGCGGGCGCTCAAAGGCGCGTTCAAGGCGCGGCCGGAAGAGCCACACCAGCGCTGCCCCTGCCAGGACGAGGATCAGCGCCAGCGAGGCGATCCACCAAAGAGTGCGCCGCCGCACGGGAAGGGGGTCGGGTTGTCGGCTCATAGGATGCGCAACGCTTTCTCCCACATCGGCTGGGGGCGATTGTAGCACGCGCCGAACGGGGACGGCAACCGATGGGGAGCGATCGGCAGCCGGCGATGAGCAAAAGGCGAACCGCCAACCGCCCGCAGCGCTATTCTTCCACACGGAAGGCAGCACGCCCCAGCACATCCCCCTCGTAGATAATCTCCACCATCCAAGAACCCTGTGGCCAGGGGAAACCCTCATTGATGAGGACAAAGCCTGCGTAGCCATCCCCTGCCTGCTGCGTGGCGAGTGGTGTCTCGCGGATCACTTGTCCTTCGTAGCGCCAACGGGCGAGGATTGTCATCTCTGGCCGGTAGCCGCGCAGTTCCACCGAGGCAAAGAAAGTATCCTGCGGCCCGTACACATCCGTTGCTGCCACAGGGCGATAGGCCTCGTCCAGCGCCGTCGCCATCGTCACGCTCACCACCTGCGGCCCGCGCGAGCGCAAGGCCAGAAATACCGTCAACGCGATCAGCCCGGCCAGCAGCGCCAGCGAGCGCACAAGCCCCACCCGCTGCCTGTGCGCCCGCTCTCGTGCCCCGTTACGTCGTCCCGTTTCCCTCATTGCCCGGCAATCCTTTCCAGCGCCCGCGCCGCCAGCGCTCCGAACGGCCCCTGGGGGTCCAGCGACCGCGCACGCTCATAGCAGGCAGTCGCTTCCGCTATGCGCCCCTGCGATTCGAGCAGTGCGCCCCTGTAAAAGTTAGCACGCGGCAGGTCGGCGTCCAGCGTCAAGGCGCGATCCATCTCCTCAAAGGCGCGCCCTACCTCGCCTATCAGAAAGTACGCCCAGCCCAATGTGGCGTGGGCCTCGGCGTTCTCTGGCTGCTCGGTGACGAGCGCCTGCGCCAGCGGCAGCCCTTTTTCCGCCACGCGGTATTCCGCATCTACATAAAACTGCGCCTGCAGCAACTTCAGGCGGAAGTCGTGGGGAGCAAGACGTACAGCCTCCTCCATCCACAGCTCGGCTGACGCGTACTGGTGTTCAGTGCGGTGTGTCTCGGCGATCTCCACCGCAAAGGCGGGATTGGTGGGGTCCAACTCATAGCCACGCTCAAAGGCCAGCCGCGCCTCCAGAGGGCGTCCAACCTGCTTCCACGTCAGCCCGACCAGATAATAAACGGTGGGATTGTCGGGGTCCAACGCCAGCGCCTGCTGAGCCGCACCCAGCGCCGGCTTGCCCAGCCGCGCCCGCACATAAGCCAGGTACGCCGTCGCCTCGCCATAGGCCGGGTTGATTGTCACGGCGCGTTCCAGCGCCGCCTCGGCCAGCGCAACCTCATCCGCCTGCAGATAAGCTGCGCCTACCTTCAAGTAGAACAGCTCCGGCGCATCGGCAGCGCGGGCGTTCAACGCCGCCAGCAGAGGAGCGACCTGCGCCGCCCGATCGGGGTTCTGCGCGGCGACCTGTGCCAACAAGAGAGCAGCCTGTTGCGGATCGTCGAGCACTTGCTGCAACCCGAGGCGATACAGCCGCTCGTCGTCCACCTCGCCCGATGCAGGTGCGATGGGAGTGTTCAAGGTGGGGCGACCCTCCCCGCTTGGCACTTGGTGCAGGGGGGCAAACCCCAGCCAGACTATCAGCGCCGCCACCACCAGAGGCTTCACTGCCACCGCAGCCTGTCGCTTCAGCGCAAGGCGCCGATCTACCTTGACCCAGATCATAGTTCGTACTATACTCTGCTCAAGATGCCAGTGCTACAAGCCGCGAAACTAGCTGCTTCAGCCGATGATTTTCCTCTCAATCAGATACCAGCCCCTGCTATTGGTCTGGCCAAACGTAAGGAGGCCCTATGGCAAGTGTAACGTATGAGCACGTCACCAAGCGTTTTGGGGATGTGGTGGCGGTCAACGATCTGAATATCCACATACCGGATAAGGAGTTCCTGGTCTTCGTCGGCCCTTCCGGATGCGGCAAGAGCACATCCCTGCGCATGCTGGCCGGGCTGGAAGAGGTCACCGAGGGCAAGATTTACATCGGCGACCG
>DAOTYL010000343.1:0-7610 GCA_034434955.1 Anaerolineae bacterium
TGATGCCGTAGCCGCCGATGCCCATGAAATGCACCCGTGTGCCGACATGGAGTGGTTCCAGCATAGGGCTTTCGTCCTCATGCGTGCTGGGATGATGGTTGCACCCTCTTATTGTATGCCGCATACAGGGAACCGCCAATGGGGCAGGGGGAACCTCACCTCCCTGTTCCCTCTCTCCCCTTGCGGATGAAGGAGAAGCAAAGTACTCGTCAGGATGCTAGGAGGAGGTGAGACCCCTCCCTATGTTTACCACTCACCCACTAGCTCGATCTCCAGCTCCAACTCCACCCCAAACTGACGCAGCACCTCGTTGCGGGCCAGATCGATGAGTGCCCGCACATCGTCCGCCGTCGCCCCGCCGAGGTTGACGAAAAAGTTGGCGTGCACTGTGCTGATCTGCGCCCCACCGATGCGCGCTCCCTTCAATCCGGCGGCCTCCACCAGCCGACCGGCAAAGTCCCCTTCCGGATTCTTAAACATACTGCCGATGGTTGCACCGGGCGGCTGGGTGCGCCTGCGGTAGGTATTGTACTCCTCCATGCGTGCTGCAATCGCCGCCGGATGGTCACGTTTAAGCTGGAGGGTCGCTCGCAAGATAACTAGTTTGCGCGGCACGCGCTTGAGGACAGAGGAGCGGTACTGGAAGGCTAGGTCGGAGTTGGAAAGGCGCACGTTGCTTTTGGGCACGGCAGCATCTACATAGAGCACCACGCTCCGCATGTCGCCGCCATGTGCGCCAGCGTTGCCGAACACTGCCCCACCCAGCGTGCCGGGGATGCCGATGGCCCATTCTAGACCGGAGAGGCCTCGTTTGGCGCAGCGCCGCGCCAGAGAGATAGTGCTGACTCCCGCGTCGGCGGTGACACGTGCGCCATCAAAGACGACGTAATCGGCCCGATTGTGGATCACCAATCCACGCACGCCCCGCTCGCTGACCAAAATGTTGGAGCCGCCACCGAGGATAAACAGCGGCACTTCGTGCGCCCAGGCTACCCGCGCCGCTGCCGCCAGCTCCTTGCGGGTGTAGACGGGTAGGAAAGCATCCGCCGGGCCGCCAATGCGCGCTGAGGTATGGCGAGCTAGCGGCTCATTCAGAAGCAGCCGCTCACCGAACAGCTCGCGTAGCCGGATCAGAACGTGCTGAGGAAGGGGCAAGGGAACATCCTCTCAAGCGCTCACAGTTCCTCAGGGGGTCTGATGACCCAATCCGAGAGTATGGCCAGCGCTACTGCCCCCAGCGCCAGCGGGATGGCGACGGCATAATTGCCGCGCACAAAGAAGATGAGCGTGAGGGCTATGAGCGCTACTGCGCCCATGCGCAAAGCCCGCCGTTGTGCGATCATGCGGAGGATTTTGCGCCGTATGGCTTCCTCACGTTCCTCGTCGTCCATGTGACCCTTCACAATGTTTCCATCCGCCAGCCACGCAGCATGAAGCCTCCTCCGCGCTGGGCGGGGCAGGACAAGGCTCTGCACGGTGCGCACGCTATGCGCCGGGCTACAGCGTGGTGACCAGATTGCTGAAGACGTTACCTATCGCCGGGCCGACGAAGAGCAAGATGGCAATGACCACCAGCCCCACCAATAATATGATGAAGGCATACTCCGTCAGCCCCTGCCCTTCTTCGTGAATAATGAACGTCATGATAGCGCTCCTCAAGGGCAGCGTTGGCCTCTGGCTGATAAATGCCGCTCACGATAACACTGTTAAGTATACACCATCCGGCGAGCAGCGGTAGTGACCATATTCGCAGGCGCAAAAGGAGCGAGCCGCCCTTCTGGCACCTTTGGCAGCCTCCCTCTGCTGCACAGAGAAACGCTCATCACCTGAAAGGGTTATTATAAATGGCTTAATATCTCTTTATGCCTATGCTTTAGCGCGTAGGTCTCCTGTGCTTTCCTCCTGTGCTCTGTGCTGCGCAAGGAAGAGATCCATGAGCACCCCCCTTGAAGTCTCACCAGTGCACAGCCGGCGCGACCTGCAGGCCTTTGTCCGCTTCCCCTGGCAGGTCTATCGGGGCGACCGCAACTGGGTGCCCCCCTTGATCTCCGATCGACTTCACCGCCTTGACCCGGCCCACAATCCCTTTTTCGCCCACGCCGAGGTGGAGCTCTTTCTTGCCCGCCGCAGCGGCAGAGTGGTCGGCACAATAGCGGCTTTTGTAGATCACCGCCGCAACGAGCGCTACGGAGAGCGTATCGGAGGCTTCGGGTTCTTTGAGGTGATCGACGACTATGCCATCGCCGAGGCGCTGTTGGACGCTGCCTGCCGGCGCGTGCGCGAGTGGGGGATGCAGGGCATGCGTGGGCCGACTAACTTCGGCATGATTGACGAGCCGGGCGTGCTCATCGCCGGTGCGGATTGCCCCCCTGCCCTGCTGGAGGCGCACACACCGCCCTACTACCGCGAGTTTCTGGAACGCTACGGCATGGTCAAGTACCGCGATCAGTATGCCTGGCGCGTTTCACTACCCGATCTGGGGCGCAACTTGGAGCGTATCCCCGAACAGGCCTGGCGCGTCTTTGAGGCGGCCCGCACACGGGGTGACGTGCGTGTCCGCAAGTTGCGCCTGGAGGACTGGGACAGCGAAGTGGCCCTCGTCCACGAACTATACAACACCTGCCACCGCGATGTGCCCGATCATATGCCCATGACGCCGGAGGCGTTCCGTCGCTTCGCCAACCGCATGAGGCCCCTCCTCGACCCTGACCTTGTGCTCTTTGTGGAGCTGGACGGCAAGCCGGTGGGTTTCTTTGTCGCCATCCCCGATTTCAACCGCGTGTTGTGGCGCATGAATGGGCGGCTATGGCCTCTCGGCTGGCTGAAGATGCTGTGGTATCGGCGGCGCATTGACCAGATCAGCTTCAAGCTGCTGGGCGTGTTGGAGGAGTATCGGCGGCAGGGCCTTGACGTGCTGATGTGGTTGGAAGCCGTGCGTATAGCGGCGGCCAAAGGCTACCGCTGGCTGGATGGCTCGCTGACTTCCGAACTTAACACGCCTGTGGTGCGGCTGGCGGAGCGGCTGGGAGCAGAGCGGTACAAGCATTATCGTCTCTATCAGATGCTGTTCTGATGTAATGACCTAACCCTTGCCCGCCGGAGGCTTGTGAGATGGCTAAAGCCCCTCATCTCACCAAAGAAATGACCATCGGTCAGGCCCTGCGCCTTACGGCTGCACGCTTTCCCCTACGCGTGGCGTTGGTCAACGGCGGGGAGCGTGTCGCCTATTGGCAACTGATGGGGCGCGTGCGCTCGCTGGCGGGGGCCTTGCATCGGCTGGGCATCGGCAAGGGTGACCGCATCGCCACGCTACTGTGGTCGGAGCCGGCGTTTGTCTATGTCTTCTTTGCTGCCGCCGAGCTGGGCGCCGTCATTGCTCCCCTGCCGCCGCGCCTGCGCCGCGAGCAGATGGAATCCTTCTTGCGCGAACTGCAGCCTGCGTTGGTCGTCGCTTCCACCGAGCTGGAAGTGCCGGACGGCTTGGAGGCCCTGCACGCCCTCCAGCGTGAGATGCCCGCCCTGAAGCACGTCCTGCTGGCCGATGCGCCGACCAATGGGGGGCTTGATTTCCGCCGTATGCTGAGCGGGCCGCCCCTGCCCGATTCTGCCCGTCCGGTGCTTTCTCCCGATGACCTGCTGACCATCCTCTACACCTCAGGAACGACCGGCCGGGCCAAAGGGGTGATGCATAGCCACCGCGGGCTGATCAGCCCCGTTGTGGCGAGCATCGCCCTGCGCGAGATGTGGGCGCGGCTGCTGCCCACTCCTCGACGGCTGCGGCGCTGGCTGCGGGCGCTGTTCCGCTACCGTCTGCGCCTGATTCGTGCGGCTGGCCGTCAGCAGGTCTTCCTCTCGGTGATGGGCATGCACACCATCTCCGGTTTGGAGGGGATGCTGCAGGCCCTGCTCATGGGCGACCGTTTGGTGCTGCTGCCGCGCTTCCATCCCAGCCGTGTGTTGGAAACTATTGAGCGCGAACGGGTGACGATCTTAGTGGGGGCGCCGGTCTCCTATATGGCGATGCTGCGTGCCAGCGACTTTGAGCGCTACCGCCTCTCCTCGCTGCTGATCTGCGCCACCGGCTCGGCGCCCTGCCCGCCGGAGTTGGCGCGGGAGATTCAGCGCCGCTTCCGCTGTGCGGTGCACATCGGCTTTGGCATGACGGAGCTGGGCGGCGGCGTGGCCGCCACCAGCCTTGATGATGCCCCCGACCGGCAAGCGGAGACCGTCGGGCGGCCCATGCCGGGCATGGAGGTGCGCATCGTAGACGAACTGGGCCGTCCCCTGCCCCCGGGTGAGGTGGGCGAGCTGGTGTGCCGCAGCGACAGCCTCATGCTGGGGTACTTCGGTGCATCGGACAACCCAGGGGTGACGATAGACGGCGAGCGCTGGCTCTACACGGGTGATCTGGCCGTCATGGACGAGAAGGGCTATTTGCGCATCGTAGGCCGCAAAAAGGACCTCATCATCCGTGGTGGGCAGAACGTCTACCCGGCCAAGATCGAGCGGCACCTGATGAGCATGAAGGGCGTGCGCGAGGCGGCGGTGATCGGCGTGCCGGATGCGCTGGGCAGCGAGACCATCTGGGCCTTTGTCATCCCCGAGGATGGGACACCGCTCCATCCGCTGGATGTGGTGGCACACTGCCGCACGGCGCTGGAGGCGCACGAGATTCCGGAGCAGGTGCGCATCGTGCCCGATTTCCCCCGCACTTCAACCGGCAAGCCCCAAAAGCACATCCTGCGCGAGATGGCGCTCAAGGAGCAGAGATCAGATGGCGCAAAAGAGCAACCGTGAACTCACCTTTGAGGAGTTTCAGGCCATCTTGGCCGATGAATTGATGCTACCCAAAGAGAGCCTCCATCCGGAAGCCTCCCTGATCCGAGATTTGCAGGTGGACTCATTGGCGTTGGCCTCCATGATGTTGCGTATGCAGGAGCTGGGCATCGCCATCCCCATTGAGCGGGCCTGGGAGATCGAGACGGTCGGCGACGCCTACCGCGCCTATCTGGAGGGGCTGCGGGGTGAGAAGAGCGCCTGACGGGGAGCGGATTGGCGTGGATGTCCTTTTTGTGCTATACGTGCTATGTAAGAGCGGCACAAAGCCCGACCTTTAGGGGCATAGGCGGAGTCCGTATAATCAATCGTTGGGCGGCACAAGAAGACCGCCAAGGAGGTACAGATGCCTCGGAATCTGATTGCTGGGGTCTTGATTCCTTTTCTGCTTTTACCTATCTCGAGTTGTGGACCTGGTAATCCCTCAGTTCTCAAAGCAATGGAGCCAGTGGTAGTTGGGCAAGGTGTTGTCAACGCAGCTGAGTATGATCCTGATCGTCCTGGCCCGCATCGGTTGGTGGTTCTGAACACATCAGGCACACCCCACGAGTGGAACGAGAATCTTCCACCTGAGTGGATTCCATCATCCGTTGACAAGACTGAATTAGTTGTAGTGATTAACCCAGAGCGAGAAGTTGACCTAGGCAGCCAAACATACGTTAATCAGGCGGGACAGAGAGTTGAGGTTCATCGCATTCGCTACGAAATGGATGTCGATGTGCGGGAAGCGCGCACTGGCAATGTTTTGTGGACCTATACACTCAGGGGAACTGACCCAGGCCGTTTCCCTTACGAATTGAGAGGGAATGTAGGCCTCAGGGGAGAACCGGTTACCCCCACCGCCCTTGAAACACTTCTCAAGTGCAGGATTCAACAAGACAAATGCAAGGTGCTGCGATCCGAGGATATTATTGACTTCGCCCTCGCACCGGATGGAACAATTATCGCCTTAGGCTTGAGAGACGGTACTATTCAGTTGCGGACTATTGATGAGGGGATACTTCTTCATACTCTGGAGGGTCACCAACAAGCAGTGAATAGCCTGGCCTTTTCTCCAGATGGCACACTTCTGGCATCAGGAGACATAAGGGGTGATACCGGCGCTGTTACCGTGCGATTGTGGCGCACATCAGACGGAAAGCTAGTTCGCTCAGAAGAACTGTATAGTGCCTACTTTGTAAATAGTCTTACCTTTTCACCAGATGGGCTATTTCTGGCTGTGATAAGCGCCGGAGGGCTGGACAATGTCTTGCTGTGGGACATTTCCGATGGAGAGACCATTTATGCACGATGCATCAGTGTTATGGGCGTTGCAACCGCAACATACCTACCAGATGGGACTCTTCTAACCTTCGAATCGTACCAAAAAGACAGCAGCGATTACTCCCACATTGCCCTATGGAGTGTAAGCAACGATTCTTGTACTTTGCTGCGAGATGAAGAGGTGTGGCAAGGATACTCGTCCATAAGCTTATCGCCCGATGGAATGCTACTAGCAATGGGCAGCTACTCCGGAGGCATTCTCATAAAGCGTCTTCAGAATTGGGAGAATGCATATTCCTTAAGTGCTCCTCCCCCCTTCACGTTTGATAGAAGCCCAGTCAACAGTCTGGACTTTTCCTCAGATGGTTCATTTCTTGTCTCAGGACTGAATGTGTATGCACAAATTTGGCGCCTTAATACTCAAGGTTATCTCATAGAAGAAGCCTCACAAACTTTGGAATTTCCGGGGAATGTCGTAAAGGTGGCTTTCTCTCCACAAGGATCATCCTTGATATTGCTAGTGGAAGATGGCACTCTCTGGATATGGGATGTAGGGGTCACGAGGCCGTGAGCGTTAGGAAATGTGTAAACAGCATCTATTTAGAGATGATGCATAGTGGCCGAAGTTGCCGCCCAACACGCGCTTGCACCTGACGCCGCTCCGCTGCGCTTCGCGGCGCAGGTGAAGCGCAGGCCGTTGGGCACACTCCGATTCTTGAGTAAGCCATAGGCAGGAGAGAGAAGTGTTTCAGAAGTATCTATTGCACGACAAATTGCCTGTTCGTTTCGGATCACTACTCGGGTTTGTATTGATAGCTTTTTTTGCCGCCTGGATAGTGGGTTATTCTTTCCTCCCTGAGGGGGCTTTGCGAGGACGTAATGTTGCTCAGGTGTTAGCCGGAAACAACTTGGCGGGAGATAGCGTTTGGTTGGAATGGCTGCGAATTCTGGCAATCAATCTCGCGGTGATGTTCTTACTGGTTATTGTGCCTAACGTGATTCGGACTCCCCGTAATCTCCCGCTTGGATATAGCACTGTCACGATTCTCGCTGTGGTCTTTGGCATAGCAATAGGGACAAATTCGTTTGCCCTATCATTAGGAAGCAAGATGCCGCCATCGATGATGGTGTTCGGTAGTTCCGGGCTTTATGAAACAGTTGCTTATGTTCTCGCGGCTGCCGCCACCACATCGATTTCGAAGTACCGTCTGATTGGTCAGTGGCCTCGACAGACGATTGAGAGAATCGCAAATGCAAAGCATCAGTCTGGAAGCCGAGAGCGCAATGTCGGCATATTGCTGGCCGTCGCAATACTGGTGGTCGCTTGTGGATGGGAAGCGTATCGTTTTTCTCTGGCTATTACTTCGTGAAGCCAGAAGTGTGCCCAACACACGCTTGCACCTGACGCCGCTCCGCTATGCTCCGCGGAGCGGCTGAAGCGCAGACCGTTAGCGTGCCAAACATAACGTCCACGATTCGGAGATGAACTATGAAGAAATGGTTGGCCTTTT
>DAOTYL010000344.1:0-19831 GCA_034434955.1 Anaerolineae bacterium
ACCACCGCCGACCAGTAGGCCGTATCGCGGAACTCGGTGCGGATGTCGAAGAAGCCTTCCGCGCCGCCCCCGCCGCCGCCTTTGCCCTGATCGAACAGTTGCTGATTGAGGCGATCCACAAGGTTTGTCATGGGCACGGCGGTGAGCACGCCCAGCCCCGCATTGCCGTAAAAGTGATCGCGGATGGGGCCGCTGTTGGGCAGCGCCAGCGACAGCGTAGCAAGGTCTACCAGTGCCAGTGAGACCTCGGCATCCACCGGCTGACCGGCAAAGTCGCGGGCCTCGATGGTGTAGGTGACTTCCTCACGCGGGCCGACGCGGTCGCGGTCGGGCGTCACGGTCAGTTGGATGGTCTGCTCGACGGGGTCCACGCCGATCTTGACCAGCCCCATCTTGAAAGCGGGCACAGGGTTGGTGTTGTCCACGCCCTTGATCAGCACCACCGAGACATATACATTGGGCGCAAGGTCGCCGCTGATAGGCAAGCGGTACACGTAGGAGTTGCTGGGCAGCGTGATCACCTCGTAGCGCAGGATGCTGCCGCGCTCAATGCTGATCAGCGCCTGCACGTCCTCCCCTTGGAAGGGCGAGGCAATGAGGATTTCGGCGGTCTCTCCAGGTTGATAGGAGTCCTTGTCGGCGACGAGGTCAATGCGGTCGTTGTTGGCCTGCCGCCACACGACGAACTCATCGCCGCTGACCCACACAAAGGCGCTACCGCGCTGGGTGTTGCCCTGCGGGTCGGTGACACTGGCGCGAATCTTGTACGAGCCGCCACGCGGCGGCGTCAACGTGACATGCGCTTTGCCCTCCCCATCCGTGGTGACGGTAACCGGATCGCCCACCGGACGCTGCTCCAGATTCCATGTCCACTGGGTGCGGCCGAACTCGTCCTCCTCGCGCACGTTGCGCCACACCTGCTCCACCAGTTCCACCGTCACCGGCTGATTGCGCACCGGCTTGCTGCCCCAGTCCACAACGATCAGCGCTGCCGAGATCGGCTCGCCGGCCCGCCCGATGTACGTGTCAGGGCTGACGCCAACATAGTAGCGCCCCTTGTGCACGATCACCTCGGTGCGTCCGGAGACGGAGACCTCGTTGACATCCGTCACCGTTGCCTCGACCGTGAAGCGGCGGCTGCCGCTCACATCCTCAAGGCTGGCCGGAAAGCGGATGACGAACTGGCCGTTGGCGTCGGTGCGTCCCTCGCCCTCGGCGATGACTTCGCCGAAGCCGGGGATGAACTCCACGCCGTAGCGCTGATCCTGCTCCCAGTCGTAGAAACTGTAATTGCCCGGACCTTTGTACTCAAAGAAGTATTGATCGGAGAGCACTGTCCACTGCACGGCTGCATCGCTGACCGGCCCACCGAAGAAGAACTGAGCGCTCACGTTGACGACGATCTCCTCGCCGGCCAGCACCTGAGTGGCCTGCGGCGTGACGCTGACGATGAATTCCGGCTTGCGGTACTCGGCGACCTGAAAGCCGATGCTGTTGTACAGCGAGTCGCGGCTGACCTCAAGGCTGTAGTAACCCAGCCCTGCCTCTTGATCCAGTGTGATGGAGCCGTTAAAAGTGCCCATCTCGCTGACAGGCAGGTCTTTCTCGTAGATGATGTTGCCCTGATCGTCGCGCACTACCACATGCACACTGGCCAAGTCGGGCAGGGAGTAGGTGACGTCGTCTTTAGCCCGCAGCACACCCTTGAAGAAGACCTCCTGCCCAGGGCGGTAGATGGGGCGGTCGGTGTAGAGGTAGAGCGAGTAGTGCTGGGCGTCGTACTGCACGGGGATGTTGCCGAACTGCCAGGCCTGAATGCCCTCATCCCATTGGCTCAAAGCGACGGCAAAGAGGCCCGGCCCCTCGGCGATGGCGTAGCTCAAGTTGTAGAGGTAATCCACCGGCGGCCTAGTGACCTCCACCACGCCGTCCGCGCCGGTGACTCCTTCGGCGAAGAGGTCGAAATCATCATCGTAGAAACGCACAGTAGCGCCGGAGATAGGCTGCCCACTCTGCAGGTCGGTCAGCCATGCCAGCGCCTCGTTGAAACTGCTCTTGTAGGTCAGGTTAGCCGTCACCACCAGCATAAGGTGGCGGATACGGAACACTTCGGGCGCATCAACCGTGAGCAGGTAAAGGCCCGGCTCCAGCGAACCGCCCTGCTCGGAGACAATAGGCACACGCACGTAGACCGCCTCGTTGAGTGCTCCCTCCGCAGGGATGGACCAGGTGCGGATCACATCTGCGGGGTCAGGGATAAAGCGATCCAGCGCTTCCCATCCGTTGGGGCCGGTGAGGCGGGCAAACTGATTGAGCGAGAGCCGTGCCAGTTCAAAGCTGATGGCGCTGACGTTGCGGTAGAGCACAAACAGCTCGGTGGGACGGCTGGCGTCGTAGAGGCCGTGAATGCTCTGCGTGTTGAGCTGCACCATGGGGTCCAGTGGGCCGGTAGTGAAGGTGATGGTGTAGGGCTGGCGGATAACCGTCCCATAGGGGTCTGCCACGCCGGGCTGTAACGTGACGGTGTAGCGCGTCGACGGCTCCAGCGCAGCGTTGATATTCCACGAGCGGTCGTAGCTATTGTAGTAGAAGGTTGCGTCTTCCGGCAGGGCCGGATTGGAAACGACCAGGTCCTCGCTGAGCGTGTTCTCGTCTATGGGCGCACTGAAGAAGAAGCGGATGCCCCCCCATACCTCGTAGTCTTCTTCGCCGTCAAAGGGGGCGCTCTCAACGACGGCGGGGGCCATCACGGTATCAAAAGCCCACATCAGCGTGTCGGCGAGTGTGGCTTCACCGCTAGCGCTGCGGGCCGTCCCGTTCACCGTGACTATGAACCGCTGGTCGTAAGGCAACAAATCGGCGGGGCGGAAGGTCAGGACGCGGTCCCCCTCGCTCCACTCAAAGCTGCCGGCGACGGGTACACCGCTGCCATCGGTGAGCAAAAAAGCGGCCTCGGTGCTGGGGCGATCCATCGGCTGGTTAAAGGTCACCGACACCGCTGCATCGCGTGCGACATCCACTTCTCCTGATGTGGGGGTCACCGAGACGATCTCCGGCGGCAGGGTGGTGAAGGACCAGACAAAGGGTTCTTCCAATATGCCGCCGGTCTGGTCGGTCAGCCCTGCCTGCACGGTGACGGTGTAGGTAGTCGCTCCGGCCAGCGGTTGGCTGGGGCGCCATACGTAGATGCTGGTGTTGAGCCACTCACCCTTGCCGGGCACATCCGGTGAGAAGGTAAGCGGCTGCGGCAGGCCGGGGGCGTCCTCTGCAATGCCCAGCGGCACCACCGGACGGTTAAAGAAGACAGTGATGACCGAATCGGTCTCCACACCCTGCGCATCGGGGGCAGGTACCACCTCGCCGACCTCAAGGAAGCCGACGGTTTGTACCTCCACCTCGGCAGGAGTCTCCATCGTCAGGCCGGTGGCGGCCTGTGCACTTTCGCCGACGGTGATCTTGTAACGGGCGGCGCGATCCAGTTGCCCTGTCTTGGGTGTGATGCGCAAGGTTGCGTCGTCTACCCACGTCAAGGAGACGTCAAGAGCCGGCTCAAAGCGCAGCGCACCCTCTACGCTCTGATGGTTCATGGGCTGGTCAAAATAGACGTCCACGCTGCCGTCCAGCGGCAGCTCCTCGCCCGGATAGGGCCGCTGTGCCACCACTTTAGGGGCGGTGGGCGGCAATTTGGAGACATCCGGCGTGGGCGTTGGAGGGGTGGCCTGTTCACCTACCGGGCCGATGAGCGGCAAGTTGCACGCCATTAAGGCCAGCAGCAGGACCAGCAGAACCAGCCGCAATGTACGCTGTGGGTGCTCTTTAAGATGCGACATTTATAGGTACATCCCTTTACTAGCAAGCTCGCCACACGAAATCAGGATACCGTTGCCGATCACATACAAGCACGGGTTATGCTCGCCAACTGCACCATCAAGGTAGAGCACATCTACCGCGTCGGCGTCCACGCCGAGCATCTCCCCGGCGATAAAGGTCATGGCCCACTCGCGCAGTGCCTCGTCCTCGGCCATGAAGGAGCGATTGCCATCCCATACGAACAGCACCGCGCTGGAGCGGTCGATCTGCAAGGTGACGTGCATGGGGTTGATGTGGTAACGTTCTCTGATGATGCTCCGCACCAGAGCGTCGAAGATCAAGCGGGCCAGCAGATGGTGCAGTAGCCAATCCATGCCCGGCGGAAGTAGGCCTTTGCGCAGTTGCCTCTCTTCGCGTGCCATATCGGTATGCCCTGGCCCTCCTAGGCTGTCTTCTTCCTCCCTCCCGACCGGCGGGGTTAGGGAGCACGATCTTTGACGTCCTTCTTCGTAGTCTCACAGGATGTCTGAACCTTGATTATAAGATGCGTCGCTAACGGCGCAAATAGGGGGCGGTTGGCGCAGGGATGTGTCAAGCGATTGATAGGAAGCGGTAAGGTGTTTGTGAGGCAGGCGTACTTATCACTGCTTATGGGGCGTTATCCCCCCTCTTACCGAGAGAGGGGGCCGAAGGGTGGGGGTAGCAAGCTGCAGCCAGTGGCAGGCGCACGGTGAAGGTCGTGCCCTGCCCCTCCACGCTGTGTACGCTCACCGAGCCGCCGAAACGGTCGATCAATTGGCGGGCGATGGCCAACCCTAGGCCGGTACCGGAGATGCCCGCTGCCCGCACGTTGCTGGCGCGGAAAAACTCGCTCCATAGTTTGGGCAGGTCCTCGGCGGGGATACCAATGCCTGTATCCGCCACGGTGATCACGGCGTGTAAAGGCCCGCGTTCCACCGTAACTTGCACCCTACCACCGCTGGGCGTGTACTTCACGGCGTTGCCGATCAAGTTGTCAAAAATGCGGGCGAGGCCTTCCTCGGTGGCGCAGACGCTTAAGTCCTCGGCGGGGGCCTCAAGAAGCAGGGCGATCTGCTTTTCCTCGGCCTGTGCCGCCAGCCGATCCACCACCTGCCGCAGCACCGGCTGCAACGCCAGTGGGCGCGGCGGCTCCTGCAAGGAGGTCGTCTTGCTCGCTGCCAGCGCTAGCAGGTCGTTGATAAGGTCCATCAGCGCCTCCAGCCGCCGCTCCAGCCGTGCCAAAATGTCCCGCTGCTGGTCGTTCAATTCACCGGCAAGACCGCGCAGCATGGTGCGCAACAGGCTCTGCGCTCCGCTGACCGGCGCTCGCAACTCATGGGTCACCGTGCGCACAAACTGGGCACGCTCCTCATTGGCCCGCCGAAGGGCATCGTGCGCGAGAGCGTTCTCTAGCGCTCCCGCACCCTGCCGAGCGATGGCCATGGCAAAGGCTGCATCCTCCTGCTGAAAGCGGTTTAGCTGCGTGGAATAGACGCGCAACACTCCCAGTGGCCGCGTGCGCCCCATGATCGGCACTACCAGCATACTGCGGATGCCTTCCTCCACAACGGCGCGGCGGTACTGCACACGGGGGTCATTCGCAGCATCGCTGACGATCACCGGCTGGCCACGCAGGGCTTCCTGTGCCAGCTGGTTGCCCGATAAGTCCACCGGCCCCTTGTTGAGGTAGCGCTCACTGAGGCCGTAGGCGGCCATCATTGTCAGGTGCTCGCCGCTCTCATCCAGCAGGCGGATCGTGGCGCGGCGCTCGCCCAGCGCCTCGGCGGCGCTCCGCGCCAGCCGCTCCATCACCTCCGGCAGGCTGAGCGTAGAAGAGACGGCCTGCGTAGCGGCGAACAGCGCAGCGATCTGGCGCTCGCGCTGACGTAGGCGCTGCATCACGGTGTGCGTCAGAAAGACGGTCGCAAAGGCCGTGGTGGCGATAAAAGCCAGCTGCGCCCCGATGTAGATCGGATCGCGGTGCAGGGCAGGGGGCAGGCCGGGGATGACGTGGTAGTGCGGCAGGATACCCGCCTGCTCTAGCATGGCAATGGCCGTCAGCACGCCGATCGCCAACGCCACGTAGATATACGGCGACTGTCCGGGCAGCAGGATGGTGACCATCAACATGTGGATAAGGAAGAAGGGGATGGCCGGGCTACTGATGCCGCCTGTCAAATGCAGGAAAACCGCCATGCTGAGCCAATCCAACGCCACTTGCAGCACCACCACGCGGCGGATGCGCTGCAGCAGCCGCGCCCGATCTTCTTTATCACGGCTGACAAGGCGCATGAGCAGGGTGAGCAGGCTGTTGTAAAGGGCAATGACAAGGCCGGTGGCGTAGAGCGGCAGCTCCGGCAGAGGCAAGCGCAGCACATGGACGCAAAAGGCCGTCGCCGCAACCACAGCGACGGCTGCTACCCAGCGCGTGCGGATGAGGCGCTCGCTGTTGCCCGCCACATCGGCGAGCACCAACGCCTCCAGTGGGCTATTCAGGTAGGCCTGCTTGGCCTGCCTGGCCCTCGGTGCGGGTTCAGGCAGATCGGCCATAATCGTCCCCTGCCCCACTCCATCAGCGGGGACTACAAAGATGTGCCGCCTTTCTTCGCCAGCAGGGCTTCCACCTGCTTCACCAGCTCATCGGGATCGATGGGCTTGTCAATAAAGGCATCCACCGGCAGATAATCTTCATCGGGGCCAAAGCGCACCGGCGCAGTGCTGTGGATGGCCGTCAGCATGATGATGGGGATGTCCGCATACTCGGCATACTCCGAACGCGGATCGGGGCTGCGCAGCTTCAACGCCAGATGGAACCCCTCGGTGGTCGTGTCCATCATCACGTCTAGGATGATCAGGTCAGGCCGCTCGGCCTTGATCTTCTCTAACCCCTCCGGCCCTGTGCTGGCCGCGATAAGCTGATGCCCGGCCTTCTCCAAACACAGGCGGGCCGCCAGCACCATGTCCGGGTCGTCGTCAATGATCAGTATCTTTGCCATCTCGTGCACATCCTCTGTGTAGTTCCTCGCGGATCGCCGCGCAAACTGCCGGGACAGCCGCCCGCACTGCCGCACTGAGTCCTGCCTCCCAACCGATCCGCTGCGGCTGCACACCGAAGATCACGACCTCCTGCGGCAGCACGCCCAGTGCCGCCCCCAGCTTCAGCGCCTCGCTCAAGCCGGCGGCGTGCAGCGTGCCCATTTGGGAGAGATCGCCCGCCCGCAGGGTCGCCTCGTGCGCCTCAAAGCGCCTCCATGCCCCGGCCTCAAGGCCCATTTCCGCCGCATCTACGATGATCGCCCGCCGGTAGCCCTGCATCAGCAGGATGCTCTCCAGCCCTGGTGTGCCACCGTCTACCAGTGCCACGCCGTTGGGGAGGTCAGCATCCCTCAGCGCGGCGAGCACTGCCGTCCCCACGCCGTCATCGCCGCGCAGGGGGTTGCCCAGCGCAAGGATCAGCGTGTGGGTCTCACTTTTCATCTGCCCCCACAAACTGCACATCCAGCAGGTGTGTGGAGCAAGAGATGCAGGGATCGTAGGCACGCACCAGCATCTCCAGCGCGTGGGCGATGTTCTCCCTCGGGCGATCCAGCAGGGTCGGCACCAGCGCCCGCATATCGTTCTCGATGTTCTGTAGGTTCTGCCCCGTAGGGATGATGCAGTTGGCGCCGGTGATCGTCCCTTCCTCAATCACGTAGTGGTGGAAGAGAATACCGCGCGGCACCTCGCAGGAGCCGACGCCCTCACCTGAAAGCCGCGTCGGGCGGGCCGGCTCTTCCCATTCAACGCCACGCGCGAGCAGCGTATCCGTCAGGGCGATGGCGTGCTCCACCGCATGGACGATCTCTACCACCTGCGCAACCGTGATCATATAGGGATTGTGGCACACTGGTTTAAGGCCCAGTGCGGCGGCAGCAGCCTTTGCCTTGGGGTGCAGGTGGCCATAGTTGAGGTTGAAGCGTGCCAACGCCCCCACCATGTACGAATCGCGCTGATTTTTAGTGTGCTTGGCGCTGGAGTGCTGCACCAGATATTCATTGGTGACTTTGCGGTAATCCGCGAGCGGCCATTCGCCACCGTCGCTGCTGCGGATCACACCGTCGATCCAGGCGTATTCCTCAGGCTTGTGCAGGGCGATGTATTCCGTCTGGCGCTCAAAAGCGGGGACCTTGAACGTCTGGAAGAGTTCCACGGTAGCGTCCACATCGGCACGCACGGCCTCCAGTCGTTCGCGCAGGCTGTAGAGGTCATCGTGGCTGGGGAAGTGCGTAAAGCCGCCCACCGTCATGGCGATGGGGTGCGTGTGCCGCCCGCCGATGGCCGCGCACAGGTCACCTGCCAGCTGCTTCATGCGCAGGGCACGCAGGACAACCTCCGGCGCACGGCTAGCCAACGGGATGATGCTGCCCACACCCAGAAAATCAGGGGCGGCGAGCATGTAAACGTGCAGGATGTGGCTGTCCAGAATCTCGCCGTAGAAATTGAGCTGGCGCAGCAGCTTGGTCTGCTCGCTCAACTCCACGCCGAGGGCGGTTTCCACGGCCCGCAGGGAGGTGGTGGCGTGTCCTACTGCGCAGATGCCGCAGATGCGCGAGGTGAGGTGCGACGCCTGCTGGTAAGGACGCCCGCGCAGCATGGCCTCAAAGAAGCGCGGCGCTTCCACGATCTGCAGGTCACACTGCACCAGCCTGCCGTTCTTCACGTCCACCACAATGTTGCCATGCCCTTCCACGCGCGTGATGTGGTGAATGTCTATCTTGAAGTTCGGTGCGGAGGTGGTGCTCATCTCACTTTCCCTCACTCTGCAACTGCGCCATCTCATATGTCAGGAAGAGGCTCATGTGGGCGTCGATGTCGGCCTCAGCCATACCGTGCTCGGCCATCACCTGCTTCAGCGACTCCCAGTTTGGCTCGGAGAGTAGGCCCCGGCAGCCCTCGCAGCCATCGCCATAGGTGGGGCAAATAGCGCCGCAGCCGGCGCGGATGATCGGCCCCAGGCAGACCTTGCCCCGCCAGTAGACGCAGATGTTCTCCTTCAGTTTGCACTCCACGCATAGCGGCGTCTCCGGCAGCTTGGGGCTGCGCCCCTGCAGCAGCATCTTGACCACGTTCACGAACTCCTCGCGGTCAATGGGGCAGCCGGGGATGACAGCGTCCACGCGGATCACGGCGCTGATGGGGCGCACAGGGTAGGTATCGTACCACTCCGCCTTGTCACCATAGACGTAGCGGCGCACGTCCTCCAAGTCCTGCCGATTGCGGATGGCGTTCACGCCGCCGAGGTGGGCGCAAGCGCCCAGTGCTACTACCAGCGCCGCCCGCTCGCGGATGTGGCGCAAACGCTCCTCATCTGCCGGGCGCGAGCACGAGCCTTCGATAAAAGCGATGGCGTAATCCTCGCTGCGCTCGCTCATCGCCTCGCGGAAGTTGACGATCTCCACGGCCTCAAGTAGCTCGGGGTGGGTCTGCAACGAGTCGACCACCGTCAGCTGGCAACCTTCGCAGCTGGTGAAATCGAAGAAAGCAACTTTGGGGCGGGGTTTGCCGTTGGGGGCTGTCATTTGAGCGCCTCCTCCAGATGCTTAATCTCGCTGTAGGCGAAGGATGGGCCGTCCTTGCAGGTGTAGATGTGGTTGATCTGGCAGTGGCCGCACTTGCCGACCCCGCACTTCATGCGGCGCTCAAAACTGAACCAGATGTTGCCCTCTGGCACACCCTTGCCCAGCACCTCCATCAGCACGAAGCGGTACATCACCGGTGGGCCGATGACGATAGCAACGGTGTTGCGGGCGTACACCTGCACCTTGGGGAACAGCGTGGTAATCACGCCGATATTGCCTGTCCAGGTGGCGTCTCCCCGATCGACGGTGACGTGCAGTTCCATGTCAGAGCGCTGCCCCCATGTTTCCAGCTCATCCTTGAAGAGCAAGTCACCGGGGGTGCGCGCTCCGTAGAGCACGATCACCTTGCCGTACTTGCCGCGCTCATCCAATACCTGATTGATCACCGCACGCGCCGGGGCTAACCCCAGCCCGCCAATGGCAAACAGCAGGTCCTTGCCCTGAAAACGCTTCATGGGGAAGGGGCGGCCAAACGGCCCGCGAATGCCCACCCGATCGCCGGGTCCGAGGCGGTGCAGCACGTTCGTCAGATCGCCGACGCGACGCACACAGAGTTCAAATGTCCCATTGCTGCGGCTGGGCGAAGAGGAGATGCTGATGGGCGCCTCACCCACGCCCAGCACGGAGACTTTCACAAACTGCCCCGGCTCATGCCCCAACGACATACCACCGGGCAGGGCCAGCGTATAGAGCTTCTCCAGCGCCGTCAGGTCGCGCACGGCGACGATCTCAGCGATGGTGGGCAAGAAAAGCGAAGTCTGTTCTAGCGTCTCTCTCAGTGGGGTGATCATGTCAGCGCCTCCTGATGGCGGCGGGAGACTGGAACGCGGCGGCGGGCCAGCTCATTGAACGTATCCACCGGATTGATATGCACCAGACATACCTCCCCGCAACGCCCGCAGCCTACGCATCCCACCAGCCCGTGCGCATCCATCTGATATTTGCCTTTGCGGAAGAAACGGTGACGCTGACGGGCGGCGTTGGTCTTGCGGAAGTTGTGCCCGCCGGCGACCACGGCGAACTCCTGTAAGGGACAGCCGTCCCAGTGGCGGTAACGCCTGCCCGCGTTGAGGGTAAAGTCCACCTCATCCACCACGTTGAAGCAGTAGCAGGTGGGGCAGACCATGGTGCACGATCCGCACCCCAGGCAGCGCTGGCCCAGTTCCTCCCATAAATCGCTGTCGTAACTGACGGAGAGCAGGCTGGCCAGATCGCTCACGTCGGCTTCCAGCCGATAGGGGAAGCGCGGCCACTTCTCGCTGAGAGTGCGGTTCAGCCGTTCGTAGTCGGCAGAGGTGGCGTCGCGCACGGCTTCTACACCCTCTAGCAAGGCAGCGCCCTTTTCCGTCCCTACGTCTACGGCGTAGTCCTCGCCCATATCGGTGAGGTGCAGGTCATAGCCCTCGGTGACACTGAGCGTCCCCATGCTCTTGCAGAAGGAGAACTCCGTGCAAGGGGAAAGGCACTCAACGCTGACGATGGTCAGCGCCTCGCGGCGGGCGTTGTAGTGCTGGTCTACGTAGGTGTTGTTGAAGACCCTATCCAGTAGCTGGATGGCGTGCAGGTCGCAGGTGTGCACGCCCAACAGAATGGTGGGCTGGGCATCCAGCACCGGCTCAAGTGTCCCCGTCTTGAGGTCAAAGCGCAGCAGCTCCTCACGCTGCGGCAACAGATACTTTTTCGGCGGCAGCAGCGTGGTGGGGTAGGCCAGATGCACGTCCTCTGGCGAGGTGATCTCGTCAAAGATAAAGCGGTCGTGAAAGGGCCTCGGCCCGACGACGCGGTGCGTGGTCAACAGTCGGGCGATCCACTCTGAGAGCGCCGCTTTAGGCAAGATTTTGAAGCTCATGTAAACCGTGCTCCTGTGATACTACAGGTTCATCGGAGGCCGTCCGTGGGATTCCACCTCAAAGTGTAACCGTTCTCCCCTGTGCCCCCGACTGCTATAGATCACTTCTCATGTGGATAGAGATCACTGATTTTGTGAACAATGTCACGAGCACGGTGGGCTGCGACGTCTTAACCCTCTCTCTTGTGGGGCGGGGATGAGGGAGGCCTACTTCACCTCCAGACTGTCCATGATCGCCTCAAAATCTGCCCGCGCCTCCTCGAACTGGTCCGGGAATGATTTGCAGCGCACAATGGTGATCTGACCGCCCTGCTCCAGCCACGTCTCGCGCACTTGCCATAGTGGCTCGCCTTGATACTGCATGTACACGCGCTCGTGACCTCTTATCCCGCCGACTGTAACTACCTCCTCGGTGATCACTTCTGCGATGGACATGCCCGCGTAGGTCTCCGCCATGACCTGCTCCAGCGTCAGGCCCTCCGGCAGAGGGCGCCTCATCACCGCGCACGAGACGCTGAACTTCTCAAAGGGCGTGTTGGTATTCTGCTTGGCTACGATGGCTACTACGTCCGCATCGTACTGGCTGTCATGATATGGCTGCCAGTTCGGGAAGAAGGCATCCGCCGTGTCCCAGTTGGCGGGGTAGTCAAAGGCGATCTGGTCGTTCTCAAAATGACCAGCGCTTTGCATCCCGCCGCGAAGCGGTAGAAGCGTACAGCCCAGCGCAGCCAACATCAGCGCTCCCCACACGGGGAACATCCATGCACGGGTACACGGCTGCTTGATCATACTTGCTCCTTACCAGTGGCCGCGCTGAGAGCGCCGCAGCACGAGTATCCCCGCGAGCGCTACCGCCAGCACGGCGAAGAATCCTGCACATAGGAAGCCCACCGCCCTCATCTCGGCGGTCCATGTGGGATCGTTCCAACCCTGAACGATTGCCACCACCGACACAATGGAACAGCACAGCGCAAAAAGCGTTCCCAACGCCAGCGCGGAGCTGAGCGTCAGCGGGATGCCAGAGGGTTTCTCGTCCATAGGCCGTCCTCCCAGAGCATTGCCAGAAGCGCAACCGAGGCCGTCCCTACTTGCACAGCGGCGCCGTCTTGGTGAAGCGCACCGTGATGGCCTGCCCACCCAGATCGCCGATTAGCTCAACCGGCGTATCGGCGGCGGGGATGGTGAGCGCAAAGTTGCCGGCAGTCGGCATTAGCCCCCATCCGCCGTTGACCTCCACGATGTCCAACGTCTCCCGTTCGCCCGCTGCGACGGTCACCCCGCCCAACGTCAGTGCCTCGGCGCAGCCGTTGCTGATCGTCAGCACGCCGCCGTTGCAGTTATTGGCCTCAATCTGCAAGCAGGTTTGCGGCGGTTCAACGGCTAGATCGAGGATGGCCGTCTTGCCGCTGCAACCACCCATCACCGGGCCGATGGTGCGGCGGCAGCCCGGCGCAGGGCTATCGCTGATGATGCAGCTGCCCAGCGCCAGCATTGCCAGTGCAAAGCATAACCCGGCCACACATCGGTTCATGCTGCTAACACCCTTTCGCGATGGAAGCAGCCCCACATGCTGAAAGGTCAAGCTTTGGGACGCTTGAGATAGAAGTCACCGCGCCCCACGCCGACCAGTTCCCAGCCCTCGCGGCCCAAAGCGTTCAGCACGACGTAGATGGCCTTGTTGTCCAGCCCGTCCAGCTTCTTGCCGTTGGCGTGATACTCATACCAGCCGTCGCGCTGCTCGTGCACCTGCACCAGCAGGTACTCCCACTCCTGCCGTCCCTGCGCGGCGCAGATGCGCTCCAGAATAGCGCTCTGCTTCCTGATCTCGCGCCCCAGCGCGATGAGAAGCCGCTCCGTCGTTAACGCTTCCTGATCGCTCACCAGGCCTCCTCCTTGCATCGCCAAGGGGCGAAAAGGCAAGGGATGCGAAGATCAATCCCCACTCCTGCGCGCTCCTTTTTCGCCCTTTCGCGCTTCAATACGCCCCGAACTCCTCCACTGCCGCGAAAAACGCCACGATGTTCTCCCAGGGGATGCTACCCTCCGGCTCTAGATCGTAGGCTGGAGCGATGATCAGCCCGCCGCCCGCGCCCACCGTCCGGATGCGTTCACGCACCTCGGCACGGATCATCTCCGGCGTGCCCCATGCCCAGCGTGTCGGTGTGCCCACCGTGCCGAAGAACACCAACCGATCGCCATACTGCCGCTTGAGCGCCGCCGGGTCCATCACATCCGGCTGCACCGGATTGAGGATATCCACGCCGATCTCAATCAGGTCAGGGATGATGGGTTCAATGTTGCCGTCGCTGTGCCAGAAGATAGAGAGGTCGGGGCGTGCAGCGCGACAGGTATCAATGATAGTCTTGACATGCGGTTTGAAATAGCGCCGCCACATAGCAGGGCTGATCAACATGCGCGTCGGCTCGGCTACGTCATCGTCCAGCGCCAGGATGTCGATCCCTGCCCGCACCAGTGCCAGCGATACGGCCAGATGCATCGCGGTGAGCTGCTCCAGCAGGTAATCTACCAGCGGGGGGTTGTCCACCAGATCGAGCATGAACTGCTCAAAGCCCCGCAGCCGCCACGCCGTCTCAAACAGTTCCCCGCCGAGGTGCGGCGGCGAGGCCATCACGGCATAGCCCTGCTCGTGCAGACGCTCCACCTGCGCCCGCAAGCGCTGCGGATGCACCCGCGCCATGAAGTCGGGCAGGGGGGCGGCGGCGATCTCGGCGATAGTATGTGCTTCGCTCAGACGTGCGTGGCGCGGGAGGTGCGGATGGTAGCCCCAGTCGTGATAGGTGCGCAAAATAGGGCGCGAGCCGTGATAGATGTCGCAAGGTAGGGATTTGAGGTAGCGCAGGAAGTCCCGCTGTTCGTGCGGCTCTTCGATGCACACAAAGCGAATCTCGCAGTCGAAGACCTCGCCCGCCTCATGGTCGGGGAATGGCTCCAGTTCGGTAGGGTAGAAGTTGACCATCTTGGGGACGCGGTCGGGCTGTTGATGGCGCAGCACGGTCAGCACGCGCTCGCGTGGGTTCATAGGGATCGGGCCTCCCTCACTGCAAAGGGGGCTGGATGCTAGGGCTGCTCCGCATAGGAATAAGACTCGCAGGCTGTGCCGTCCTTGTCGTTGTCCAAGCGATGGATGTCCTCGCCGCTCTCCTGCAAACAGCGGTCAAAGCAAATCTGGGCATCCCCGCGCGAGGCGAAGTCGCCGCAGTTGTACAGGTCCTCCGAGCAGTTGCACTTGGCGGGGTCAAGCGTGGGCGTCGGCGTGATCGTGAGAGTTGGGGTAGGCTGCAGCGTGACCATTGGCACGGGCGTGAGCGTGGCGGTTGGCTCGGTGATGAGGGGAGCGCGGGTGGGCACGGGCGTGGGGGTAGGTTGAGGACGGGGCAACACATCCGGCAGGATGGTGATGATGGCAGCCATAATGGCCCCCACTGCCGTGATGATTGCTGCTGTGATGGCGATCTTCGTCCCCGCATTGGTCTCATCGGCCATGTGCAGTCCCCTGAGTGTGCCGGCTCGTGGTTGGTAGATCGAATCGCCGTTCCTTTCGGCGGTTGGAACGCTCCAGACCCACCTCCAGCATAAGAGGTTCCGTATGGGGTGTCAAGAGCGGGCAGCCTTCCCCTGACCCCTCCCTGCTCCCCGTCGCTGCGCTTACGGGAAGGGAGGCCGAGCGTAGTGAGGTCGGGGGTGAGGTTCCCGACCCGTTCTCTCGTAGTTCTCTGCTGCTAGCAGCAGTGTTATACTAGGATGCGGCAGATTACTTTACCCCTTTCCGAACCGTTTGACGTTGGGAGCACATCACATGACCGACCTCACAGGGCACACGCTGGGACAGTATCGCATTGTGCGGCGCATTGGCAAAGGGGGCATGGCGGAGGTCTACCTTGCGGAGCAGCCCACCATGCACCGCCAAGTGGCGATCAAGGTGCTTCCTCAGCACTTTCTGCAGGATGAGACCTTTCTGGAGCGCTTCATGCGGGAGGTACAGGTTATCGCCCGCTTGGAGCATCCGCGCATTCTGCCGGTGTACGACTTCGGGGAGGAAGGGGGACAGCCGTATATTGTGATGCGCTACGTCCCCGGCGGGACGCTGGCGGATCGCATTACGGAGGGGCCGCTGCCGCTGGAGGAGATCGCGCGGCTGTTGCGGCAGATGGCCGAGGGGTTGGAGTATGCCCATCAACGGGGGGTGATCCACCGCGACTTCAAGCCCTCTAACGTGCTGCTGGATGAGCATGGCAACGCCTACTTGGCGGACTTCGGCATTGCGCGGGTGGCAGAGACGACGGCGCAGCTGACGGGAAGCGGCATTGTGGGCACGCCGGCGTACATTGCGCCGGAGATGGCGGAGAGCCAGCCGCCCACGCAACAGGTGGATGTGTATGCTCTGGGGGTGACGCTCTTCCAGATGCTGACGGGGGAGCTGCCCTACAAGGCCGAAACGCCTATGGGGCTGCTGATGGCGCACGTCAGCAAGCCCATACCGGATGTGCGCGTCCTGCGCCCCGACCTGCCCTCGGCGGTGCAGTATGTGATAGAGCGGGCGATGGCGAAGAACCCGGCCTATCGCTACCGCTCGGCGATGGAAGTGGCGGATGCGCTGGAGAAGGCGTTGAAGGCTGCGCCCGAACAGGAAGTGGAGGAGCGGACGCAGGTAGAGGGGACGCTGTACGAGGCGACCGATCCATACGCCACACTTGACCCCAACCTCTCGCGCCCCTACATCCCAGCGACGCCCACCGCTATCGTCCCGCCGAAGCGCTCCCTCTTGAGCAATCCCCTGGTCTGGATCGGCGTCGGAGCAACCGCATTGGCGCTGATGGCCATGGTTGGCGTGCTGCTGGGAGCTTTGGCGTTGCGCAGCGCACGGCTTGCGCCTACTGCTGAACAGACGCAACCCTTCATCTTGATCGCCGAAACAACTGTTGGCGCAACTTCCCCTCCGGTGGCGGAGAGCACCGCCGTACCTACCGCTGTACCCACTGCCACGCCCACCCCCTTGCCGACTGCCACCCCCCGACCTACAGCGACCATAGACCCTGTCTATGCGCGCGCCTTTTCTGCCGTGTACCACAACAGAGATTGGCAACCCGTCGTCCGTACCTTCAACGGCGTGCCGATGGTGCTGGTGCCGGTAGGATGCTTCACCATGGGCAGTAGCTACGAGGAGTACACCCGGGCCTACGAGATATGCCTGCAGACCGTCGGGCAGGCGGTCAGCCCTGATAACTGCATCTTCGATCTATTCGTGGATGAAGCGCCCGAACATCAGGTGTGCTTTGACAAACCGTTCTGGATTGACTTGGCCGAGGTCACCAACGCTCAGTTTGGCTCGAGCGGGTTGTTCCACCATCCTGATCTGCCGCGCGAGAACGTGAGCTGGTTTGAGGCTGTGGAGCATTGTAAGGCACGGGGAGCACGCCTGCCTACCGAAGCCGAATGGGAATACGCCGCACGCGGCCCCGATGGGCTGCGCTATCCATGGGGCAACGAGTTTGACCCTTCGCTGACCAACTACTGCGATGCGGGCTGTAAGTGGGATTGGCGGGATGAGCGCTATAGCGACGGGTATAACTACACCGCTCCAGTGGGGAGCTACCCAGACGGTGTCTCATGGGTGGGCGCCTTGGATATGGCCGGCAATGTGTTCGAGTGGGTCAGCTCGCTCTACTGGCCCTATCCTTACAGTGCCACCGATGGGCGCGAGGCAGATGCCTCAAACTACACCGATTGGCGCGTGCTGCGCGGCGGAGCATGGAGCAGCACTGAGGAGTCGGTACGCTCGGCCAATCGGGGGTTGGGCGAACCCGATACCCGTGACAGCCTAAGCGGCTTCCGCTGCGCACGGGATTTTGACGCCGCCGTAGGCCGGTGAGCGGAAACAGTGCTCTCGCTCTTCCCATCCCTAGCGGGAGGGCCAGGGAGCGGGGGTTATCCTGCCCCCGTCACCCGCCGTAGCGGCGCCGGCAGCACGGGGGTGAGCTGCCGTAGCTCGTCGGCACTGAAGGGACGCAACAGGAGCAGCACCGCTGCGTAGATCACCACACCTGCCGCAAAACCCAGCCACATGTTGACCTGCGCCAGCCCAAAGGCTGTGCCGCCTGTGAAGATTCCCGCTGCCCAGATGCGCCCTAGTACCCCCGCCCAGTTGATGCGCCCCAACTCGCTTACGATGACAAGCGTGAACAGCCCCCACAGCACGCCCTCAGAGAGGATGGCCACCACTGCCGCTGCCGCATAGGAGTAGCGCGGGATGGCAATCAGGTTGGCCGCCACCGCGAAGACCGTCACCACGGCGAAGGCGATCGTCAGCGTGCGCTGGCGGTTCAGCGCGATGATCACGTACTGTGTCACGCTGTTGATCCAGCCGATCAGGATGGACCAGATGAAGATCGCCAGCGCTACTGCGCCGTGTGGCAGGTATTGCGGACCGCCCAACACATTGACGAGGAAGGGCGCCAGCAACGCCGTGAAGATCGCCGTCGGCACCGCGATCAGCGACATGAGCTTTACGGCCAGCAAGTATGTGCGCCGCAGCGCCCTGCGATCCTCCACCGCCTGGCGGCTCATCACTGGAAAAAGCGAGAGCGTGAAGTAGGCCGGAATGACCATGATGGCATCTACCCACGTATAGACCACGCTGTACCAGCCCACCACCACGCTGCCCTTGAGCGCCTCCAGCAGCACCACCGCCACGCGGAAAAAGAGTGTCGCCAGCAGGTGGTTGATCATGAGGGGGAAGGATTCCACAAGCGCCAGCTTCTGGAGCGCCCAGTCAAATGACCAGCGCGGGCGGAAAAACATGCGCACCGCCAGCGCCCCCAGAATGGCGAAGGTGACCACGTTGACGATCAGGCTGACTGCCGCCAGCCCGATGATGCCCCCGCCTGCCAGCAGCGCGGTGATGCCCAGCGCCGTTGTCAGGAAGGCGCTCACCGTCTGGATAGCAGCGGGGTACTCGGCCTTCTCATAAGCGTAGAACAGCGCTGTAAGGCCGGTGGAGATCGTGGAGAAGAACAGCCCACAGTACAACAGGCCCAGCGTGATAAGCGTAGCCGTGCTCTGCGGTGGGCTGATGAACGTCTGGCGGATGAGTATGAAGCCCGCCAGCAGAGGGACGCCCAATACAACCAGCGCCAGCCGCAGGATGGTCGTGTTGGCGAGGTAGCGGTTGGCCTCGTCTTTGTGACGCGCTACCTCGCGTGTGAGGAAAGTGTTGAGGCCGAAGTTGGCCAGAATCTCAAACCAACCGTAGATGACGACAGCGTAGCGGTAGTCGCCTGCGCCCGCCGGGCCAAGCACACGCAGCATGGCGAAGGTGAGGACGAAGGAGATGCCCTTGTTGAACAGGTTGAGCACAATCGGTGTGAGCGTGTTCTTGGCCACACGGCGGATTTCGGCTCCCTCGCCGCTTTCGCGGTAGAGGTAGCGCCATGCCCATACGCCTACGGCGAAGAGCATCCCTGCGCCTGCAAGGAGCGACGCAAAGGCCCCGAAGCGGAACGAGTCGGGGCTGAACTTCATGCGCACTGTCCAGCGCCCTTCCGGCAGGTACACCCCGCAGAAGTTGCCATCCACAAGGTAGACGGGGACCTCCCATTCTTCGTTATCTGCCGCCCCCAGGGGCCTGATCCACGCCCGCCAGCCGGGGAAGTAGCTGGCGGTGATCACGAGCCAACGCTCCTCTGCGGCGTCCACATCTACCCACATCTCCTGTGCGCTGTTGACGGTGATAGCCGCCGGACGCGGTTCGGCAGGTGTGCCGTCGGGCGGTGGTGAAGCGACGGGGAGCGTTTCCACCAGCACGTGGTGGCGCACGTCGTAACGGCGGGCAGCCTCGGTGAAATCGGCAGCGGCAAGGGTGCTGGCATAGGGCAGCGTGAAGGCGCGCGGCAGCGCAGCGGGGTTCTCGTAGATGTAAACAGCCTCGTCCTCATAGGCCAGCGCGTAGCGCGGGTTTTGGATGGGCGTCTCGCTGATCACGTAGCGCACGCCCAGCAGGTCCAAAAGCGGCGAGTCGAGTGCGTCGGGATGGGTGGCATAGAGCGGCGCAATGCGGTTGTAGGGCAGATCCGTCTGCGGCATGATGACGCCCATATAGTCCGCATACTGCGCCGGAATGAGGCTGTCGTAGCCGCTGATGTCCTCCAAGCCGTGCAGCCAGGCGGTGTTGGCGTTGAGTGTATCCGCCCCCGGCTGCTCATAGACGGCCAGGCGCCAGGGGTTGAGCGGGTCATAGTGTTCCTTCAGCCAAGCGATGGAGGGCGGCACGACTTCCAGCAGGGCGGGGTCGGCGGCAGGGAAGAAGCCCCACGCTGCAAGGATCAGATCGGCGGCGACGAGCAGCGCGGCCAGCACATGCCAAGATTTCATCCCCCCACCTCTCCTTTCCAATTTGGAGAGGAAGGAGCGAGAGGGGGATGAGGTCCTCCTCGCCAACGCGATTACCACGCCGGAGGCCAGTAGCAGGAAGCCGAAGATCAGCGTATTGAGCGCCTCGTAGGAGTAGAACGTGCGT